>CAZSVQ010000022.1:0-13754 GCA_964610345.1 uncultured Candidatus Saccharibacteria bacterium
CATTTAATCCAGAAGCAACTGTAGCAAGTTTTATCACGCCTAAGTTATCTGACCTTAAAGGTGAAAGAGCTGGTATCGTTCATAGATTAGATCGAGCTACTTCAGGCGTAATAATTTGTGCCAAAAATCAACAAGCACTTTCTTGGTTACAAAAACAATTTGCTACACGAAAAACTAAAAAAACTTATTTTGCAGTTATTAAAAATGGCTTAGAACCTACGCAAGCAATAATTGATATGCCAATAGAACGTGACCCCAAATTACCAAAACAATTCCGGGTTGGTAAAAATGGTAAAACTGCCCAAACCGCATACAAAATTATCAATCAAAATAATGAATATGCACTAATTGAACTTAAACCTGTTACCGGGCGCACCCATCAACTCAGAGTGCATCTCAAACAAGTTGGGTACCCAATTATTGGCGATACAATATATGGAGGTCTGCCCGCAGAAAGGCTGATGCTACATGCCGAGAATTTAGAGTTAACTTTACCCAATCGTTTACATAAGACATTCAATAGTATAATACCGAAAACTTTTACAAGGATGACACAATAATGGAAGTAATTCTAAATGAATTAACAAAAAAACAAGTGGACGATTATATAAAGAACCCACCACACGCTTTAGGAATTTACGGCCCAACAGGTGTTGGTAAATTTAGTGTAGCCGAATTTATTACCTCAAAAATATTAAATTCAAAAAATATATTAGATAATCCAAATTTGCATATTGTGCGACCACAAGAAAAGGACAGCACTACAATCAATCAAGTACGTCAAATAGTATCGTTTTTAAAACTTAAAGGTAGCTACGGAAATTCTGGCTACAAGATTGTATTAGTAGACAATGCTAGCGCCATGACCCATGACGCCCAGAATGCCTTACTTAAAACTTTAGAAGAACCACCTATGGGTTCAATTATAATCTTAACCTCAACACACAAAAATAGACTACTACCAACCATTACGTCTAGATTAAAATCTTTGACAATTAAACCAGTAGATAAAACACTTGTAGATGAATTTTTTAAAAACTCATATAAGCAAGCAGAAATCGACAATGCTTGGTTAATATCTAACGGCAGGTTGGGCGTTCTAAATGCCATACTTTCAGACAAACAGCATGATTTACTAATAGATATCGAAAATATTAAAACTTTTTTAAGCAAAAACCAATTCGAACGGTTAGTCCAACTAGAAATTGTTGCCAAGCAAGACTCTGTAAAATTTTTAGAAACACTACTTTTGGTCGCAGATGTAACTTTTAAAAAAATATATAATACTGGAAATGTTATTCAAATAAAAAAATGGCATGGTATACGTAAAAACACTGAGGAATCGTTAAGCTTTTTAAAATCTAGCGCGAACTCAAAACTGACTTTAACTAACTTGGTTTTATCAATATAAGATGTAGTATAATAATAAATATGTTAGGACTTGTCGTTTTAGGATTTTTTGGGTTATTAACTTACCGCAGTGTTAGTCACCACGAAGAAGATATTGCCCAGCTACCTACTAAACTATCGGGTAAGCTCGGTCAGCTTTGGGATATTGCTCACCAAGGAATGCGCGAAAATCGTTTCCTAAGAGCCGAGAAAGCATTATTAACTATCCTTAAAATTGATGAGAAGAACTCTGCTGCCTATAACAGACTTGGTATTTTGTATGCAAAACAAAAAGAGTATAAAGATGCCATCGACTGTTTTGAAATTGCATCAAGCATAGAAACATCTCCTTCTAGCTTACACAATCTTGGTTTAATATATTACGAAACCGAACATTACGATAAAGCTGCCACAGCTTTTGAGCAAGCGTTGAAACTAGAAGATACGCTTGCTGCTCGCCACATTGCTTACGCAAAAGTACAAGAAAAGCTGGGTAATGATAAGTTGATGTTTCAAGAGTTGGAGAAGGCTGTAGAGTTAGAGCCAAACAAAGAATCGCTATCTTTGTTGTATAAGGCTTACGAGAGTCGTGATCGTCAAGAAGAAGCCGATAAAATAGACAAAAAACTATCTAAATTAGTTGTGCCTAGTGGTAAGCCTAAACGAGTCATTAGGCATAAACGGCGTGTAGTTGCTTAATTTATTGAAATATCATCTCTGTTCTGTTAAAATTCTTCGGGTGAGATTATTTAGTGCCGGCATAGCTCAGTTGGTTAGAGCGGCGGTTTTGTAAACCGTAGGTCGTGGGTTCGAATCCCTCTGCCGGCTCCATTTAGATGTAATGCGAGAACATCTAAATCCCTGAGGAGAGTCAGGGAAGTGTTCGTTTAGCTACTAACAAGTGGCTAATCGTGCAGGGTTAGTGAAGCGGTCAAACACGGCAGACTGTAAATCTGCTGGCTTATGCCTTCGTAGGTTCGAATCCTACACCCTGCACCATTTGAGTTAAATATAGTTAAATTTATTTCAAATTATTCTTGTTTATAACACAATAGCTTTAATCAGTTATCGTATTTTATAATATTATTATGGGTGAACTTTACGGGGAAAAGTGTGCTGTTTCTGCAGTGGTGAATAACAATGGTTCGGCTTCGGAATTTGTTGCAGAGAGTTTATTTGCGCTTCAACATCGAGGACCAGAAGCTAGTGGTATTGCTAGCATGCTTCCGTCTGGTTGGCTAGAAGTTTGCCGGGGAACTGGACTTGTGCGTGATGTTTTTGACCCAGAAGATATCGCTAGACTTGAGGGTAATATGGCGATTGGCCATAATCGATATTCTACAAATGGCAATAAAGATTCACACCTACAACCAGTTGTTGATGAATCAATTGCTTTTAGCTTTGCTCATAACGGTAACTTGCCTGTTACTGACAATCTCAATTCGTACTTAAAAGAGCATAATATTATCACACAACGATTAAATGATTCTGAAATGATGGCCAGAACTTTAGCTCAGCGTATTCGTAACGGTAACGATTTACCAACCGCCGTCGAACAAAGCTACGAGCAGTTTAATGGCGCGTTTTCATGTGTAGCTATGCATGATAATACAATAGTTGCATTTAAAGACCGTCACGGTATTAGGCCTCTCGCCCTTGGTGAATTCATTGATGATGAAGGTTTTGCTGTAGTATCTGAAACTTGTGGCCTGGATATAATTGATGCTGATTTTTCACGAGAAATCAACCCAGGTGAAATGGTAGTAATTACAAGTGACGGTAATATTTATTCTAAACAATTGGCGGAATCAAATCCAAAACTAGATTTGTTTGAACTTGTATATTTTGCTAGGCATGACAGTATGTTGTACGGTGAACGAGTTAATGAAATACGTCGTCGGTTCGGCAATCAATTAGCGAAATCACACCCTCCCATAACAGATGATACTGATAATATTTTAGTCGTACCAATTCCAGACACATCTATCCCTGCGGCCGAAGGTTACGCTGAAGCACTAGGCTTAAAACACCGGAGTGCAATAATTAAAAGTCGCTACATAGGAAGAACTTTCCTCCAACCAAGCCAACAACAACGTCATGATCAACTAAAACGTAAACATAGTGTGCTTAGTGAACCACTGGAAGGCTGTGATGTAATATTAATTGATGACTCTATTGTACGGGGCAATACTATGCCACGGTTAGTAAAACAAGTTAAGGCATCTGGCGCTAAAACTGTATCTGTATTAATTGCTAGCCCCCCAGTAAGATACCCAGATTTTTACGGAATAGACACCCCGGCACAATCAGAATTAATGGCCTACAATTTAACAATTAAAGAAATGGAAAAAGAAATTAAAGCTAATCACCTGGGTTTTTTAAGTCTTTCTCAAATGATTGAGGCTTGCAATCGTCCGTACACAGATTTTAACTTATCTTGTTTTAACGGGAATTACCCAATCGACATTGGGTGTCATAAATCTGAGATTGAAAAACCAGTAAGCTTAGAATACATTGACATATTCTGATTAAGTCGTAATTTACTCTCTTATCTGCTAAAATATTGTTTTGTGGCGTATGCCGTTGTAGCTCAGTGGTAGAGCACTTCCATGGTAAGGAAGGGGTCCCGGGTTCAAGTCCCGGCAACGGCTCCATTGTAATTATTGATGTAATCTGTTACTATTAATAAACAATGACAAAATATTTATACAAATCAGAAGACGATAAAAAGCTCGATGGCGTATGTGCCGGCATTGCCGAATATTTTGACGTTGATCCTACTATTATACGAGTTGGCTATGCTCTTATAACGATTATAACTGGTATTGGTCCTGGTTTAATAGCTTATTTTGTTTTAACTATAATAATGCCTAAAAAAAGTGAGGTAAAAAAAGATGGCAAAAAAAACAGCAAAGCGTAAAATTATTGGATTGGTTTCAGAAGAATCTGGTAACCGAAATTACTACACGATAAAAAATCACCAGAATACACCTGATAAATTAGAGCTACGTAAATACGATCCTAGATTACGTAAACACGTGCTTTTTATAGAGACTAAGAAAAATCTTGGCCGTAACGAAGTTAAAGCCAAAAAGCGTTAACTTATAGCTTTTAAAACATCTAATCATCGCAATTTGTGGTGATTTTTTGTATTATATGAATTTCCATTTTAGATGATATATATTAAATTGTTAATTTGTTTTCTAGCTCATCTTTGGGCAAGTTTTTCTATAATTTCATAACAAGTATGGCTGTCTATGTGTCTTTTTGTGTGGATAAACTATTTCATATAACCCCCTAAATGACTTTTTAGACAATAGCAGTAATCATAAGTAGTTAATAGAAATATTTTTTAAATAAAGATAAATGTAGATATACGTATTAACAGTTTGTCTAATTCTTGCTAGTAATTTTATATAAATAATTTAAAGATTTATATATTCTGTACTCTACATCAACATAAGTACTAAAAAGTAATTTCAAGCTTTATTAACTTGAACCGATCAAATATTAGCATGTTTATCTTTGCAACAAGTTCTATGGCATTACTATCCTAAATCTTCAGTTAGACCCTAGTGATATCTTAGAATTTGCTGATGTCATAGTTAACACCATAAAATTTTGTACCAACCGGAATATACTGATTTATGGTACTGTCTTCGGGCACGGCAACCGCATTATTGTGTCGCTGGGACAAAATACTCGACGGACTACCGTTACTATTAACATATTCAGAGCCGTACAATCCATTTATTTCAATATTAGGAATACTGACAGGTGACGCACTCATTTCAGTTCTAAAGTTATCTAGTTTTTGATAATTCTTACTGGTCGCACCTTGAACCCTAATAAGTATTCCGTTACCATCATTAGTTGCATATACATTTCCGTTCATTAAAGTCTGTTGAATATTCTGCCATGGACTATTTTTTTGATGGAGTATCGTGTTAAGAGGTGCTATTGCGCCAGAAGACGAGTGATTGGTTGTTATACACATTACAGTAATTCCACAAAAACGACTAGACGTTGGATACGCTAGGATGTTATTGATCATTAGATCTATTCGAGGCATCCAGTCTATTGTTTTCCGTCGTGCAAAACCAGATCTTGAATGTCCAGCCCCATCGCCACGTGCTAAAAACTCTGGTGGTGGGTTAGGATTTGGTTCACTCATGCGATTACCTTTAAGGACACTTGTGTTTCCATTACCACAAGCTGACAGAGGGAATGTTGAGTTGGAGCAATTAGGCTGAGACCGGTCATCGGTATAAACCGCAAGCGGATTGGCTCCACCTACGAGCGTATTATTTACAAGCCTAACACCTGAAGAGCCTGCAACCTGAACAGGTTCTCGGCTACCTGAAGATCGAACATAATTATTTACCATCAACATTCCATCAGAAATCTCAAAAAAAACGCCACTTTGAGTATTATCTGTTATTTTTGTATTTGCTATTAAAACATCAGTGTTACTCTCGTCATACCATAAGCCATGACTATTGTTATTTGTTATTAAACTATCTATAACTTTGGTTCCTTTGGTACGTGATGTCTTGAGCGCTCCACCTTGTGGAGACCCAGAAAATTCATTTGCTGAATTCATATTTGTAACTTTAACAGAGCGTAGTACTAAATTATCGGTTTGATTTACAGAAAAACCCATCCAATTTGAACGATCTAGAGTAACGTTTTCTATGATTGGACTGTCAACCCCACCGATAAATATTGTAATAAAAGCCGAATCCGAAACTTCAACATTTTTCATTTTGACATTATGGGCACCACTTTCAACGGTAATAACCCCATAATCATTAGGTCCGTTGGAGTATCGCTTAACGCGTATTCCTTCAAGGGTTATATTTTGTCCACTAATATAAATCGCCCTGTCTCTGTCATTAGTTGAACCAGCAGGTGATGGGCGAGATATTTCTATATTAGGCTTAGTGGCATCATTTAAGCTGAGATAAATACGATTCCGGCTGGCATCAACAAAAAAGCTTCCATCTTTAACTTTATCTTGCTTTACAACCTGCTTAAGTGAAGTATCCGATAACCATACTTGATCGGGATAACGACCTTCACCTTCACCGGTTAAGTTTGTCATTTCTGTTGAGAATGTTATTCCACTTCCATCCGTTAGTGGACGGGGTCTGTAATCCCTCCAGCGAGTATTTCCTTCAATATTCCATCCGTCACCATTATTGGTTGCGCTCGGAATTTGTATCGACCCTCTTATTTCAGGGATCTCTCCTGGATATGCAATAATTTTCACTGTCTTAGAAATTGCCTGATTAACCATATTTCTATAAATACCACCCCTCATAACAATTGTGCCACCAGAAGAAACAGAGCTTTGAGCCTTTGATAATGTAGCGTACGGGGTATTAATATTGCCGTCATTTGAGTCATTGCCATTTGGTGCAACATATTTTATCGTTCCAGTAATTGAAGTTAAATCATACTGAATCGGAAGACTCGCACCATATGTTGAAAGTCCAGTACACCCGAAAACAACTGCTTGACCCGCAGAAGCAGTTGGGTCATTTATTGATCGAGCACACTCAGAAATTGACCCATTTTCTAATTCAACCTGAATGGAAGTGGTTGATGCTGCAGAGATAGTTAATGTTATTACGCCAATCAGCGCGATTACAAAAATTATGACGTTTCTTTGTCTTGCCTTATTGATAAACTCTATAAATCTACTAATAAATGACTTCACATGTGCTATTAACATTCTTATGCTCTACTATAACGTTTAATTTAGACAAAATAAAACATTTAATATGCGATAGTTTCGATTATATAATTGTCCGTATATTTAATCGTAAGATATTAAATACAATGCAAGATTTGAATATTTGTTTGAAATCAAAATCATCTATATAGCTAACAATTAAAACAACGACCGGGAAACAGACTTAAATATTTTTAAATCAATATTTAGCACAACAATCGCTTCCGTTCAGGTGGATAGTAATTATTAAAATGCGTTTATAAATTGAGTATCGTGATATTTAGACTACAATTGTCGGTAATAGTACTTATAGAGTGTGTAGCTTACTATAAATACCCGGGAGTCAGTCGGTGGTAGTGGTTTGACACACCTAGTAATCCGTAAAGAGTAAATTACATGATACTAAATACTTTAAGTACGAAGTAACTATGAAAAAAGCCAGATCTCATCATACGTTAATAGTTATTTGGTATCGCGTGCCTTTTATATCAAGATGTTTTTTATGCTTATTTTAGATTAATATACTTTTCCTATGAAGTATCAAACGAAAAGTTTTTCATGTTCAAAATTTAACATAAACGGTATAATTTATATAATTGTTAACTTACTAAGATATACTATATTATGATTACCCAAATACAACTCGACAAAATTAATCGTTATTGGCGAGCCGCAAATTATTTGTCAGTTGGCCAAATTTATTTAAAAGACAACCCACTACTAAGAGAGCCTTTACAATTAAAACATATTAAGAAGACCCTACTTGGCCACTGGGGAACAACGCCTTGTCAGAATTTTATATACGTACATTTAAATCGAGTTATAAATGAATATAATTTAAATATGATATATCTATCTGGACCAGGTCATGGTGGTCCGGCTCTAATGGCAAATGTTTATCTTGAGGGTACCCTAAGCGAATATTATCCAAATTTTTCTCAAGACATAATTGGAATGAGGAATTTATTTAAATCATTCTCCTTCCCGGGAGGACTATCAAGTCATGTATCGCCTCAAGTCCCTGGTTCTATTCATGAAGGTGGTGAGCTAGGATATTCTTTGAGTCATGCATTTGGTGCTGTTTTTGACAACCCAGAACTTATAGCCACTTGTGTTGTGGGTGACGGAGAGGCAGAAACTGGACCTATAGCTACAGCATGGCATTCTAATAAATTTTTAAATCCTGTGTCTGACGGTGCAGTTCTTCCAATCCTCCATTTAAATGGCTACAAAATCAGCAATCCGTCAATATTAGCCCGAATAAGCCATAGTGAGCTCGAACGTTTATTCCAAGGTTATGGCTGGAAACCATATTTTGTTGAGGGCTCCGACCCTAAAATAATGCACGAACAAATGGCAAGCACACTTGATAAAGTCATACATAAAATTAAAAAAATTCAACAAAATGCGCGTCAAGATAACACGAATGATAGACCAATTTGGCCAATGATAGTACTACGATCTCCTAAAGGATGGACAGGACCTCAAACTGTTGATAATAATCAAATCGAAGGAAATTTTCGATCTCACCAAGTACCGTTTTTAGTAGATAAAGAAAATGTAAACAATTTGAAACTATTAGAAAAATGGCTTAAAAGCTACCGTCCGGAAGAATTGTTTGATATAAACGGTAAATTAATGCTAGATTTAGATAAATTAGCGCCAAAAGGCAATAATCGAATGGGGTCTAATCCTAACGCAAATGGCGGGAAGTTAATGCTTGAACTAGGATTACCTGACTACAAAAATTATGCCATAAATGTAAAAAAACCAAGTATGGGTGGTGTTGGTAACGTACATGCGCTTGGGCCATATTTACGTGATGTTATCAAATTGAACCAAAAAAATAGTAATTTTAGAATATTCAGTCCAGATGAAACAATTTCTAATCGACTTGAAGCTGTTTTTGAAGCTACAAACCGACAATGGCTTGCCTCGACTCTAGATAATGATGAATTTTTAGCCCATAGTGGAGCAGTGATGGATTCTATGCTCAGTGAACATCAAGCTCAAGGTTGGCTAGAAGGCTACTTACTAACTGGACGTCACGGTATTCTTCATAGTTATGAAGCTTTTATTAGAATTGTTGACTCTATGGTAAGTCAGCATGCCAAATGGATTAAGATGTCGTCCGAACTAACCTGGCGAAAGGATATACCGTCATTAAATTATTTATTGACATCTCATGTTTGGCGACAGGATCACAATGGGTTTACGCATCAAGATCCAGGTTTTATTGACCATTTAGTAAATAAAAAGGCTGCGACCGCAAGAATCTATTTGCCGCCTGATGCAAACTGTTTGTTATCAGTTATGGATCATTGTTTGAGAAGCAGAAATTATATTAATCTGACAATTTGTGGAAAACACGATTCACCGCAATGGCTGAATATCGACCAAGCAATAGAACATTGTACTCGTGGAATTAGTATTTGGGATTGGGCAAGTAATGATACGGGTGAACCTGATATTGTTATGGCATGCGCAGGTGACACCCCAACACTAGAAACTTTAGCTGCGGTTTCAATTTTACGTAAATATTTACCTTCATTAAAAATTCGGGTTATTAATGTTGTAGACTTGATGAGATTGCAACCAAACAGTGAACATCCTCATGGACTGAGTGATGCTGATTATGATGAACTCTTTACAAAAGATAAAAAAATCATATTCGCATTTCATGGTTACCCTTGGCTAATCCATCGATTAACATATCGAAGAAATAATCGACACCTCCATGTCAGAGGCTACAAAGAAGAAGGTACAATCACAACTGCTTTTGATATGACTGTAGTGAATAATATGGATAGGTTTAGTTTAGTCATAGATGTAATCGACCGAGTAACTAATCAAACTCCAAAAACTAATAAACTGAAAGAATTAATGCAAGAAAAACTTCTAGAACATAAGAATTATATTATCGAACATGGAATAGATATGCCAGAAATTAGAAATTGGAAATGGTCAAATGATTAAGCCAATTATTTTAATTTCTAACCCTGGTAGCCTAAGTAGAAAATATGCATTATTTAAAGGTGATGAGCTTATAACTACCATACATTTTGAAGTTATTAAAAATACTGTTATGTACAGTTTAGGGTCTGGTGATTCAAAACTTGCTAAGATAAGTCATATCACATTCGCTTCATCAGTATTAACTAAGATATTAATTGAAAATGATTTTTTAACTTCTGTTAATGATATAAATGCGGTTGCAATTAGAGTTGTTGCACCCTCTGAATATTTTCAACAAAATAGAATCATGAACAATATTGCCATCGGCAAGTTAAAATCACAAGAAGTAACAGACCCAATTCATGTAAACGCTACTCTTCAAGAACTGTATTTACTTGAACGTTATTTTCCCGATAAAAAAATTATTGGCATTTCAGACAGCGCTTATCATGCAACCATGCCCGTATATGCAACTACTTATGGCATACCTAAAGATATAGCAAAAAAACTTAACATAAAGCGATACGGTTATCATGGTATTTCTGTGCAGTCAGTAGTAAATCAGCTGGAAGTAAATGGCGTCTTAAATGATAAAATCGTTGTATGTCACTTGGGTGGCGGGAGTAGTGTTACGGCTGTATTGAACGGTAATAGCATAGACACTACCATGGGCTACTCTCCATTAGAGGGTATAGTAATGTCCACCAGAAGTGGCAATATTGACCCAAGTGCACTTAATATTTTGCAAGATTATTTGAAATTATCTGCGCATAATTTCCAGGACTTTCTTTATTATCAATGTGGCCTAAAAGGTATTAGTGGTAAAACAGGCGATATTAGAGAATTGATAGATTTTGAAAAAAAAGATCATGACGCATCTAAGCTTGCTCTTCAAGTTTATGCTAGTAGTGTTCAAAAATCGATTGGACAAATGGCAACAACATTAAATGGTATAGAATCTTTAATATTCACAGGTACAATAGGTGAGCGTTCATATACAATGCGTGAACGTATTTGCCAAAAATTACAGTATTTAGGAATAGAATTAAATAACACACGCAATAAAAAGATTAACCTAACAAACAAAATAATAAAAACTAACACATCTGGCAGCCCTGTATCTATATTTGTTGTTCCCTCAAATGAAGTTAATGAAATGAATAAACAATGTCAAGGATTTCTCTGACATATCATTATACTAGTATTGCATTGTGAGCAATATTACTGTATAATAACTATTATGAGTGTACATAACGATGAAGAATTTATATATAAATTTTTCCCAACTGAGTTTGATCATGATCCGAAATTTACTGATGCAGAATCTAATGTGATGGTAAACGGAATTCTTGAACATACTCCAAATACTACTTTGCAAGAAAATAATAACAAAAATGAAGATTTTTACATCATACCTAAAAATATAGGCGAGGATTTTGCTGCAAAAATGTTAGGCATCAAACCAAAAATTCATGTCGGTGAAATTGCAATTAATCAAGCAGAGCCATTACCAGAAGAGTCACAAGTACAACCAAGTTTATTTGGCAACAAACATAATATTACACCAGCCATGCCAAATGAAGAGCCAAAATTCTCTGAGCCAGAACGTAAAGGATTTTTTAAGCGAAATGCAAAAAAAATCGGAGCATTTGTGGCTGCTTCCGTATTAACTTTAACACTTATAGGTGGTAATAAATATACAAAGCAAATAGATAATGAAGAACAAAGCAAAATAAAAGAGGTACCGGAATTTACCACTTCAACGATATCTCCCACAACTAATAACACTACTGTATCGACACTACCCACAAGCTCAACAGAAATAGGGAACCCAATGTCACAAGCGCCAACTACTCCTCCAGAAGCTACAGTTGAATTAAATGACCCTAGTTCAATAATAAAAGTTATTAAAATACAGCCCGGGAAAGATAGTTGGGTATGGAATATAGTTCAAAAAGAGTTAACAGGTAGTTATGGTGGTTCAAATAATTCAGATATACGAATTGTTAGAGCAACTCTAGATATATTAAATTCGCTTGCTGTTGATAACGGTTTTGAAAATGACACCAGCAAATTAAGTCAGCTAGATACAGGATTTATTCTGAATATTAGTGTAGCAACCCAATCAAAAATAGAACAATACAAAACAGTTTTATAAAATATTTTTATATTAACTATTCAAATTAATTTATATATTTCGTAGAAATAAATTGCCTAGGCAAACTCATTTTTGTAACGACAATTTTTTAACTAGAATCCAAAATAGCACTCTTGTAACTTGCCAATAGTTGTTTTTACATTTATTGTCTGTGGGTAATACTAGTCAAACACAATATTAAACAGAAGCAGGTAGACTCTCTGAATGAGAAAATTTTTGCTTCTTCGTTCTATTTGGTAAGGGCTACAGGACGATTATCGTACCTTAATAGAGGTAGATTTAGTTACTGATGATGTAAAGAAGCCCACAAAATAGAAGAAAGGAGTAAAAAAATGCTATACAGAGCCATAAGGAAGATCTTGTAACTTTATATAGTTTATGATAGTATTATAAAGTTATGAATTATTTAGAACAGCTCAAGCAAATTCTGAAATTTAGCGGTTGGTCACAAGAGCAATTGGCGACTAAGCTAGGTGTGTCTTTTCCGACTATCAACGCGTGGATTAACAACCGTGCCGTACCAAGGACTAAAGCACAATTGCGCATTCAAGAACTTTTTGCTCAGATAGTAGGTGTTTTTGATGTTTCTGAAAAAGAGCTAAAACAAAAAAGTAGATCAGCACTCAAGTATTCTTTGACGGCTGGTCAAATTGTCGCAAATAAAAAACTCTTGGACACACTTACGCTCTATCTCACATATCATACAAATACAATCGAAGGCAGTACTATGACTTTAGCAGATGTTAACGACGTACTTTTTGATAACAAAGTATTGTCTAATCGTACCGCTATAGAGCAACTTGAAGCAAAAAATCACCAGACTGCATTATTCTGGCTACTCGACAGAATTTCAGTTGATGAGAATTTTGTGATAAACGAGGATTTACTATTAAATCTACACTTGCGTTTAATGAATGGAATCGTGAGTGATGCGGGACAATATAGAAAGCACTCTGTCAGAATTATGGGTGCAAGCGTTCCTCTATCAAACTGGCAAAAAATACCTACTTTAATTGAAGAACTAGTTGGTCAACAAAGTATCTCCGACAAAGATATTATCTCAAAGATAGCAAGATTCCACGCCAAGTTTGAACAAATCCATCCTTTTAGCGATGGTAATGGGCGAACTGGCCGTCTTCTTATGTTAGCACAAGCATTAGAAGCAGGTATAGCGCCTCCTATTGTTGTTAAAGAGCGTAAATATGCCTATTATAAATGTCTAGAAACCGCGCAGGCTAAAGACAATTATATGCCACTGAAGTTATTCGTTGCCGAATCGATAGAATTTTCTGGAGAATTACTCAGAAAATAAATCAATTGTCTTAACTATTAGCTTGACATTGGTGCGAATAAATTGGCAGGAGTTACGGGATGACTTTGGAACTTTAATAGATGTTAATAATATAATAAGCGTAGATACAATTATATCAATAACTGAGATTCAAGCCAATCAAGTTTAGGGTTCACTGAACGAACCCAGAACAACTAGCCCGTAGGTAGTTAGTTACATTGTAA
>CAZSVQ010000023.1:0-13392 GCA_964610345.1 uncultured Candidatus Saccharibacteria bacterium
TTTATATACATTTTCTGGTTCTGAAATTGCCGCAACAGGAATCGCAATAATAGCCTTAGTTCCATTATCAATCTGTGCTAACTCTGGACTTCGCGCTATTACTCTATCTAAATCATCAACATAGTCATCACCAACACGACGGCGTACTAAATCATCATACCAATTGACTGCATCATCTATAGGTATACGAGCTCTTGGGTCGTCCCTTAAACTTGGAATTATGTCATCAATTAAGGCATCAATATCTTCTGGATTTTGCGGACCATAATTACCGTATTCATAAGGAGTCCTACGTCGAACACTAGGAGATTCCAAACCACGGCGTGCATAGTATGGTATAACTGGGGCTGCTTCAACTAGAGTTTCACCGTTATATGTTATTAGCTCAATATGTTCAGGTGCAGGTTTGATTTCTATTGCAGTATCATAAACGGTACGAGTGGTGATAATTTGATCCGTCATATTGCCTGGATTATTACTACCTACATGCGTAGCTAACACCCTAACATTCTCTGCACCAGTTGGTGATTGCTGTTGCGAATGCTCCATAACCTCGGCAAATGCACCGTTAAACACTCTTTTACCGCCTTGCATCTGAAACAACTGATGAACTGGACTTGATGGCGGTATAGTGGCGATTGTTCTGCCGTCTGGGGTAGTATGAAATTGAAAATCAAATACAGTACCTTGTGTGTCGCGAGAAGCAGAGATAGCCATACTTAATCGGCCTTCGCCAGTTGCTTCAAACGGGTTAACAGATTGCCCGCCCTGAAATGACCAACTAGCCTTCATCTTGCTAGCATCTAGTACAACATTGCCTTGGTCATCAAACCAGCTTCCGTTTGATCCACCCGCGTGAAGTCGTAACTCGTTCAAATCAAAGTTAGGTACTGGAGTATCGTTACCATACCACAAAGTTCTGTGAATTTTAGTAGTTTCCGCCAAATGATTTTGAATAATGTCATTCGGACCTCGCCCATCAACATTTACTATATCCGTAATTGTACTCGGTGTTTGAGCAACACCAATACCATTAGCTTGTAAATCTGCTATTGATTGATCCGTAAAACTTCCATCAAAATTGAGCGAAACATCCTGAGCTTTTGTACCATCTGGGTTAATTATTTCCCAGTGGCCAGGGGAAGCTTCTCTTAATTGGTACTCTTCGGCTAATGATATTTTGTTGTTGCCAATCGCAAGTTCTTGGGTTTTACCAGATAATGCTACCGTATCAATTTTACTATGAACATCAAAGCCTGCTTCAGTTAGATTTTCTTTTGCAGTTTCTGTTAATAAGCCGTGAGAATCATAATCTAGTTGGACTTTTTTACCTGTTGAGGTTTGCTCTATAAACCAATTGCCTGCTTTATCTTGTTGAGTTGTGAAGCCCTCTACATCTGCAAACTTACTAGACCCACCTAAATCAGTTATATTTCCGGTAAAACCTGTTTGCTCTTGATTAAAAATTCCACCTAGCAAAGTATTGCGTGCCCCTGGGGGTGCCTCACCCTCACCTAAACCGTGTAGATTTTCGCCAATACCAGGCAAATGCGCCATCGCTTCTTGGGCAGCAAGCCCAACAACAACACCAACTGTTCCACCAATCATAGCAGCTCGCAATACTTCACTTCTATGAAGTTTTTTAAACACAGCATCTTTTTCTGTAACATCTTCTTGGATAGTTGCCTCTGTGACTGTCGCACCAACCTCAAGTAACTCTTCAAAAGAAGTAATTTCTGGATTGAGACCCATTCTTCTTAGCCAGTCGATTCCACCCTTTTCTTCTAGATAATCTCCGAGTGCCGCTTCGGAATAAATTGTTGTAAGCAATAACTGTAAGCGTTCGTCAGCAATAGTTTCTGCTGATGAAAAATGAAATAAGTCAACACCATCTTCATCTGCTATACGATTTCTGGTTCTGATTTGCGCCACCAACAAAGCAGCCTCAAAGAATCCTTGCTCAGTTAATTCTCTGATTTTTCGAGTACCTTCTTCGTCTTGCTCTTCAAATAATGACTGAAGTACTTCTGTAGCATTAACAGCTGATATAGTCTCGTATCTTGTCTGTTCCATTTTTTCTCGGCGCTTTGACCCAGTCTCAATTACCTCACCGGCAGCTGATTCTCTAGAGTGCTGTCGTCGTTCTTCTTTAACGATCCTTGATTGGCGCTTACCGGCTATAACCGCCCCGCCTATGCCTAGCACGCCAGTTAAGGCTGCAGCTTTAGCAATTCCAGACTGAACAGCTAACTTTGTTATGGAAGATATTGCCGATACTGCAGTGACAACAGTAGCTTCATTGACCCACTTACCGAGTTTAGTACCGTAAACACGCTCAATCATTTCATCTGTTTTTGAATAACGCGCTTCTGTTCTGGCATCTGTACGAATCTGCCCAAGATCAATAATCGCATTTGCCAAAATATCTTCTACACCTCTGTCGTGCCTAACCATTGCCCGAACGTTTTGCGCAACACATAAAAGATTATCCGCAAACAAACGGCCTTCACCCATCAAATCTGGATTATCTTGGGCCAGCTCACGCAAAACTCGGTTCTTTTCTTCCTCAAAATTGTCATCATCAAGGACACCACGGGCATATTGATCAATTAAGCCCATAACCGCACCTCTTATGGCTTGAGCTTCTGGGTCGGTGTCATCTTCAATTCTTCTGTGAGTTTCTCCACTGTTTTCGCTGATAAGTTCATCAACGTGTTGATGAGTCAGCTTTTCAATGACTGATTGCGTAGTTTCACGCTGAGCTTGCATATCTGCTGTTTGGTGAACATGTAAATTACCTGATTCTACAATTTCATCTCGGGCTTCTCGCCTATATCGTTGAAAATGTAGTTCTCTAAAACTGCCGCCTTTCCATAATTTACGAATAAACCCTCGCACTCCCCTTCCTTGGGTTTCTTCTGCAATCCTAGCATCACTCCTGTCACGCGATACAGCATCTACACTTCTATCTAAGTTGCCGATTGCAATCCTAACTGGCTCTTCTGTTTGTGGTTGCTCTTCAGGCTCGTTTTCAATCTCAGGCTCAGGCGTTGATATGGGCGATTTGGTCTGTGAGGCACGGCGTCTGGCATAGCAAAATGTTCTTCATGATCTGCAATTTCTGCTAAACGTTCTTCATCAGTCATTGGCAATGTATCATGCGCTTGAGGCTGCGTACTACCTAAATTTTGTGCCATGACATCTGACGCTCTAGATTGGCCTTCCATTCTAGCTATCTCATTTGCTATCTCTTCATCAGACGGCAAAGTTTTAACTCCACCTTGCCCAGGTATATTTGTTGGATCTAAGTTTTCGCTCATAACAAACCTACGACCCTAGGTATGAAATCCTAAACTTGGTCATGACTCTAGTTGTAATTTCTTGAACAGGTATTTTATTGTCAGTAAAAAAAGTACTTACTTTTTGAGCATCTTCGTTATTTATTAATTGTTCAAATTCGGCAAATTGAGAGTCGTTTAAAGAATTAATTAAAGCTTTGTTTATCTGTTTTTCTAGGGTAGTTGTAAGCTCATCTATTAGTTTATCTAATATTTCTTGCTCAACGCCAGTTAGCTTCTTCTCTTTAATAATACTAGCTACATATTTTCTAAGTTCTTGGTTTTGCATGGCCTTAATACCTTTTTAACTTATGCTTATAGTATCAGCCTTAACGGAATTATTCAAATAATCGTTTATAAATGAGCCCGAACAACATAAATACGAATTAGCGATTTTCTTGGAAGGCCTGGTATACTAGTTTCATGAATGAAGATACTATTAACGATTTAAAGCAATTTATTTCTGCCACTGTATCTCAACAATTTGCTCAACAAAATATCGAACTAGAAAAGCGGTTTGAGAAAATTGACGAGCGGTTTGAGAAAATTGACGAGCGGTTTGAGAAAATTGAAAATAAAATTGATGATTTATCCGCGTCCGTTGCAGACGCACTAGATAACTCAAATAATGCTACACAAGAACAACTCAATATTCACGAACAACGAATTACTAAGTTAGAACATTCTACAATTTAAACTAGTTTGTTTTTCAATTAAACGCCTTTGTAGTTTTCTGGGAGTAGTGGTTTTTTAGTGAAAGCAAAGCCGAAGGTGCTGCCTTTGCCTTCTTGAGTTTTGAAGATTATTGAACCACCTTGAGCGATGACAACTTTTTTAGCCATAAATAGCCCCAGCCCCGTACCATCTGGGCGCGCTTTTTTGGCATTGCCAGCACGATAAAACTTGTTAAACAAATGATGCTGTTCGGCCTTTGGAACGCCAATACCATCGTCAGTTACCGTAAATTCTACTGTATCGCCCTTATCTTCCAGGGCCACCCTAATGTGTCCGCCAGATGGTGTGTAATAAATTGCGTTGTCGGCAAAGTTCATAATAACTTGGCGTATCTTGGTTTCGTCCAACATAAGGTTAGGAAAGCTAGTGGGCTTGCCAAACACCAGCACTAGGTCACGCCCTTTGGCGGTTTCTTTAAGCTGAGCAATCTCACCTTCTATCACATCGGCCAGATTTGTTTCTTTGGGTTCAATTATAAACTTGCCCGTTCTGAGTCTTGAAACATTAAGCAGATCGGCAATCAAATATACCATCCGTTGGGAACTTACAAAGGCTTGGTCAAGCAGTTCTGATTGTTTTTTAGTGATTTTACCAGCGTCGCCTTCCATCACCATACTAACGTAACCTTTTATGCTAGTCAGCGGTGTACGTAGTTGGTGTGACGCCATGCTAATAAAGTCGTCTTTAGTTTGGTCTAGCTCAACAAGACGTTGATTAGCTTTGCGCAATTTTTTTGTAGCGTCATCGACTTTATCTTGCAACGTAATGTTGAAGTTTTGGATTTCTTCAAACCGTAGGGCGTTTTGAATAGCAATTACCAACTCATCTGCAATAATTTCTAGCACCTGGATATCTTGCTTGGTATACGGGCTACCGCTTTTTTTGTTGCCAAGCACAATATACCCCAAGCCTTCAGCCTTTTTGGTTGGCGTATCAGTTAGACGGATTAGCCCGGCAATATCATTTTTACGGAGCAAATCACGCAGCTTGGATTCACCTTCTTCGAGCTCATCGGCCACAATACTTTTTTGTCTTGTTTCTGGTGTGATGTGCCTAACTTGCTCGATGTCTTGGGCAGAAAACTGGCGTTCGGCTGAACCAATTATGCGCTGTGGCGAATCTTCAATTTGCTTAATGCCAAACACCACAAACTCGGCTTTAATAGATTGATTTATAACTTCTGCACTATTTTTAAGAAGTTTGTTTAAGTCAACAGTTGACACCAAAATTTTATTGAGTCCATCTAAAAGTTTCTGCGAATCATAAGCATCGCGATAAAAAACCTTATTACTCCACTTATCAAAGAATCGTTTAAGTGGCTGGAAAGTAAACGCCAACACTACCGCAAGCAATGTGTATACTGATTGTTGAACTAATTTATTTGTAGATTCCGAAAATAAAAAGGTATCAATTACCGTAAAAGCTACTAAACCATAAACAATTGCTAACGCACTCACCGACAAAACATATCCGACAGTCCTAGCAACAACAAAACGAATATTAAATAGTTTCTGTTTAACTAGACTGTACAATGTAAAGCTAATGTAATAATACGGTGCCAAATATCCAATTGCATAAAAATATAAATTGTTATCGAAAAGTGGAGCTAATACAACAATGAAAACTAATGCGTGAATAATGGTTAGGAAAAAACCAAAAAGTAATGTTCTGACTTGTCTTTTTAGTAGCTCGTCTTTTGAATTCCTCAACAACTTACTGCTACCAAAAAGAACCTCCCCAATGACTATTAAAGCGTAAATTAAAAACACGGAAGAAAGAGTCCCTACGGAATAAACAAGTTCATCTTTTGAATTAATGGTAAATTTGCCGGCAATTTGATCCGTAAAAGAGAAAAGCGATACGACAACCCCGCTAGCAATAGTAACTTTTTGCACAATACCAATATTTCTTTTTACTGGGTAAAATAAGTTGAAAATATAGACAAAAAGGATAGATAATGCACCTACAGCATAACTTAATTTGTTTAAGTTATTGAAAAAACTTAGATTCTGTTCATTATAACTAGAGTCAACAAATGAGAGAACTATCAATCCAAGTGTCCAGACTAAAAACGTACTAGACAAAACAACGAAAAGTTTTTGAGTTGTGCTATTTTGTCTTTTTGACTCCAGTATCATACCAATGCTCAAAGAAAGCTGGATGAATGCAATGAACACTAATAGTGGTATAACGATCATTTGATACTGATTATATCAATTCGTAATCATATTTTACAAAAATTTACTACTTTGATGTAATTTCTAATTCTTCAGCTGCATATAATCTTAAACCGTCATAAATTCTAACAATGTCGTCAGTAATTGGTATCCTAACTGGGCGAAAATCATCCGAAAATTGACTCTCTGTTCCTGGGACCCTTAAGTCTGGTCGGCCGGCAATTGGTTCAAACAAAAATCCAAGTGGTGACATTGAATTAATTGTATTTTGATTAACGAAAGCGAATACACTAGTTTTACCCGGTTCTAACCCTTTACTTTCTAATAATAAAAATATAGCGATATAACCAAGGTCTGATACACGCAAACCTGGTATATCGGTTTGTGTTCGTTCTCCAACTGTAAAATTAGTTTCCACACCAACACAATTATTTAAATTAATACCATACTCCTCACAGTGAGCATGAAAGTCCATTGCCTTAAAATTCTGACCGGAGTTTAGCAATTCATTGATCGCAATGAATCCTGTATTAGTTTCAGATTTTATTTTGTCTTCATCAGAAATAATCATATTAAAGATTTCCCCACTGATCCTAGTTGCATGGATTATGCGATCTGCACCATTACGTGTATCTATAAGTGCAAAAAACTTTGATCTAGTCTCAACCGAGTCATCAACTACACTTTCAATTCCTTTAAATTCTGGTGTTTTCGCTTCAAGTGTACGTATAATATTTGAGTATTCATGCGTAGTATCTATCCATGCCCCAAAAATACCTGCTCTATTGTTAAAGTTAGCTTTTATTTCATTCACTAGTTGCTTTTCAAGCTGGTTTAATTTTTCACTAGATAATTGATAATCTGTTTCTAACGTTTCACCACAAGATACATTACCCTGAATTAACTCTTTATCAATAGCATTGTCCGATGGAAAGGATTCTAGACTAAGCGGTAGCTGACCCCACACATTCGACTCGATATACACTGCTTCATTATTACTTGCATCAACATACCATGTACCGGCTTCACCACATTCCCAAACTTCATCAATGCTTTGTAGTTCATTGAGCGGTTCATGCCAATCAATAAGAGTTTTTCCTTCATTGCTATGAATATTAACGCTCCACCATTTTTCCGGGCTGTGTTCTTGTTGGAATTTTCCGAACTCTTCTAGGCTAGTTTTTATAACCATTGCTCTTGGGTCGGGCTTTAATATTTGACCGCCTGATTTTTCAATTGATCTTAACCAACCATCGATAAATTGCCCGTCATTTCTTCGTTCATTGATATATTCTACAAAATCGACTTTCTTGGTTTGGCTTTTATATTTTCCGAAATCTGTTGGCCTAAAATCACCTATAATATATTCAACCCCTTCGTTTAAGAAACTTTCTTTCAGAGTTTCAATAATACTCTTTGCACACCCCTCACCCTTTGCATCTTCACGAACGCTCATTGAAAGTAAAGCTACTGTATTACCGCTTGGGTCGTGAGTTTCCGAATAGCTATCATATCTGCCAGCAACCAGATCCCAGGTTGTTAAATCTTCGACATCACCCGACCAGCTAATTCTGACCGTGTCTAATGATGCCTTAGGAATGCCCTCGATATCATATAATGTGATCTGACCTCTCGGAAAAACACTTCGATGCTCCGCTAACTCCTCTGGAGAAAACCTTAGCCAAGGTGCCCAGTTTTTAGATTCCAGCTCCTCGTATATTAACTGGCTTTCGCATATTAGCTGACTTGGCTCAAGTTCGAGCTCATATTTTTCATCAAAAGTTGTCATAATAATTAACTCTCAATCTGGAATGATCCATTTTCCCAATCACTGGCCTGGTAAACTGCTACCACCATGGCGCAGACTGGCAAGTGTTTACAAGACGTTCCGATGACTTCCATCTTGATTTCACCAAAATCGACATTACGTGTAGCCATTAATGCTTGCAGGCTCTGAGTAATGTCGCTTCGCACTGCCTTTTCACTACTGCCCTCGTGTTCCACAAACAACCCTTTACCGGATTCTTTTTCTTGTACCCAACCAATACCCGCCCAAGCTTCTTCATTTGGCTTGCTGGCACGTTGCTCTGCCATAACTACATATAACCTATCACCCCATTCGCCTGGTAAATTAGTTAGTGTATCATCACTTACTTCTATCTTCGACTTTGGTGGAATAACAGAACTTAGCCGTATTAAATTATAATTTGCCACTCCGGCATGGTTTAGTGCCGAATCAAAAGCAGAGAGTTGGGTTGGCCCAACACCTATTCCTGCGCTAATCTTTATTTTCATGAAATTTATATCCTTAATTAATAAAAAAATACCCGCACACTGCTCTGAAAAAGAGCAACATACAGATATTTATCTTCTAAAGTACTGGTGAATAATACTATACTTTACTGCTTATGTCAATAAAATTATTCTGGGGGCGAGACTAGTGAGCAAATACTCGAACAAAATCCCACCCCCAGGCGTACTACGAACGGACAAAGAAGATTGAACCTCCTATACCCAGGCCGTGGATAAACGCGAACTCTAACGCATAGAGCCCACATACCCAAAAGCCTAGGCGATATGCGCCACTGTCAGAGACGATTCCTCTGCGCCTAAGCCACAGGGTCACCACGACACCACCGAATAGCAGAGCCATCGGGATTGCAACCCCAACTGAAGTGATCTTCTCTTTCAGCTGATTCTCTCGTTGACGCAACTCAGTGTTACCACGCTCTAATTGAAGCCGGCTCAAGAACCAACCAGCAACCTTTCCGGGTTCTGGCGCTAGACCACGGACAACCAGCCAATAGCCAATTACCCAGTATATCACCAACGCCACAAAGGCCGACAAAAGCGGATGTATCTGAGCCAAAGCCCAAAATATCCAACCAAAGGTAAGGTCGTCCAGCACCACGAGGGTAACGAACAGCAAAATCCAGTAGTACAACGTTCGGAGACGCAACTGGTGTCGCACCTCATTGATGTTTGCCATGCGCGTATCCTTTCATTTGACGAAAATCTGGCAGGAAAACAAACATATTATAGCACTTTTATATGTTTTTTACAATTTTCACATTTCAATTATTTTATACTACTAATTTTATTGTTGACAAAGTTAAGCAATAGGATTATAAAACAGCTTGTACATTAGCAAACTAACGGCGCGACAGGGTTTAACCTGGAGCGCTATTTTTATTTGGAGGGATTATGGCCACCAAAATAGCAATAATAGAAGATGATCAAGCGATATCGCAGATGTATCGCCTAAAGTTTGAGGCAGAAGGCTTTAGTGTAGTGAGCGCAGATAACGGCCAAGATGGTCTGGAAATTTGTGAGCAAGCAAAACCAGATATTGTATTACTTGATTTGATGATGCCACTTATGCGTGGCGATGAAATGCTTGAAAAACTACGCCAGACCGACTGGGGCAAAGATATGAAGGTGGTCATTTTGACAAATGTTGGTGAAGCAAAAATAGCCGACAAAGTTCGAGCGCTTGGCGTGCTTGATGTGTTAACCAAAGCCCAACTCACCCCCACAGAAGTAGTCAACAAAATCCGTCAACTTATTTAAACTTACTACCTCTGTTATACTAATATACAGTGAGCCCTTACCCAGAAAAAACTAGAGAGTTAGAGGTACAAGATATAACAGATTTTGAATCTGCACAAAATTTTTAAAATATTATTTTAAATATCATTATTGATATTCGTGCAAACTTTTACTATACTATACTCATTGGCATGGGAAACCTAAGTACCATACCACGAACAAGGAGGTCCTCTCTTGGGAGGAATCAACCACCAGCCCACGAACCAGGTCAGCCTGGTTCACACCGTCCCCGCCGCTGAGGCGCTGACCCAAGCCGTGTCCGAGCTGATGCTCGGCAACGTGGCGATCGAGAGGCTCATCCAGCTCTCGGGTCAGACCAACTTCGGTGTGGGTCGTTCCCGGCTCCGCGAGTCGAGCGCTCACTTCGCGTCCACCATCTTCAACCTGGAGATGGTCCGGTCCTACGTGAACCGCATCATCGACACCGTGGCGAACCCGGAGTACGACCCGTTCAACCTCAGCACCATCGACATCGACACCCTCGTCAACGACCTCATCAGCGCCGGCCTCCTGCCGAACGCGACCGTCGTCAACGACGCCAAGGGCGTCATCGTGTCGCAGGGCTACAGCGGCGTGTTCTTCATGATCGGCGACCTCATCGACGAGGCGATCGCGAAGGGCATCCGACTCCGAGACCTGACGACCGAGATGATCGACGGCCCCGAGGGCACGCAGGGCTACTTCTGGACCAACGTGGAGGCGAACCGCAACACCTGGCGTCAGGACTTCATGGCAACGAACACCGCCCTGACGAACCTGATGACCTTCTGGGCCACCACAGCCGCGGTCTGCACCGAGGTCCACCTCCAGGGGATCGGAGCACCGAGCCTGCTCAGCAACGTCCACATGGACGCCTGAGCCAACACGGCATCCGGTCCGGGCTGGGGGCGAGTATCGACACCCGTCGAGAAAACCCCCAGCCCAATCACTAATCTAAGAAATTTACTTGTAAGTACAGCTAGCTGTACTTTTTGTCTTATTAATTCAATTCTATCGTTTGATTGATGCCGATGCCTTTAATGAAATCACGGTCATGAGATACAAGAACTATTGCCCCCTTATAGGTACGAAGCGCTTCTTGCAAACCTTCAATCGTAGGTATATCCAAGTTATTGGTTGGTTCATCCAAAATAAGTAAATTTGCCTTTTTAGCTGCAACTGCAGCGAGTAATACTTTTGCCCTTTCGCCACCACTTAAATTGCCTGATTGCATTGAGCTTACTCTGTCACGTGGCAAATTAAATTTCGTCAAGAGATGCATTGCTTCATTTTTTGGTAATCCAGGGACTAACTCCATTAAGTTCAAAAGTGGTGTTTTGTCTGGCAATGGAAGCGTTTGATCCTGATCAATGTATGCAATACGGGCTTCAGGTGATATAGATCTTGAACCAGTGTTTGTATTAGCAAGGCCCATGAGTGCCTTCAAAAATGTTGACTTACCGCTGCCATTAGGCCCAACTATGGCTATCCTATCTTGCCCCTTTACATGCAAGTCATAAGGCCCCAAAACTTTCATTTCACCAGTTGCACTGTCTTGATAGGTTACTTCTACTCCAGAAAGATTTGCTAAGCCAGACTTAATTAATTCACCTTCTTCAAACATGAAGTCCAGTGATATAGGCGGTTGGGGTTTGTTGGGTGCATCTGAACGAAGCTGCTCTAGACGCGTCTCAAGAGCACTTGCTTGTCTTGCTAAATGCCCCGAAGCACGACCTGCCCGATAGTTCGCACCTAATTTATCACTATCGCTACGCTTACTACCACCCCTCTCTGCCGAATTCGCACGCACTTTCTTAGCGCGAACAGATTGCTCAAGCGCTTTAACGGCAACTTTATGTTCTTCATAGCGCTTCAATTCAGATTCATAAGACTGTAACCTTGCATCAACGTACTCCTCATAACCAAGCCCGTAGTTATTAACACCTTGACGCCCCCCCATAAATTCTACAATTCGATTCGTTGCATTTCTTAGGAATCTACGATCATGAGACACCATTAAGAATGCCGCCCGTGAAGCTTTAATAAAGTTTTCAAGTATGGCTATTCCCCTGATGTCTAAATTATTCGTCGGCTCATCTAAAAGTATTACTTCGTACTGAGTCGCCATTACAGCAGCCAAAGCGACCCTATTACGCTGCCCTCCTGACAAATTACCAATTTCATTTTGGACGATATCTGGCTCAAGTCCCGAGCTTTTTAATGACCTTTCTAAGATTGCGTCAAACTCATCAACTCGAAAAAAACCTAATCGTTCTGAAGCCTCAACATACCTTACAAGATTATCTTCGCTAGGATCGTCCCCATACTCTTTTTGTGCTTTATCAAAAATTTCTGTCACGGCCTTGACCCCTGTTGCCTCTTGAATAAAATCATAGACAGTTTGGTCATAACGATCATCAAGATTTTGTGGCAACAAACCGACTTCTACATCAGTTCTTAATACTTCTCCATCAGTAGGGATCGTTTCACCACTGAGTATGTGCAACAGTGTCGTTTTACCGGCCCCATTTGGTCCAACCAACCCAATTTTATCTCCATTAGAAACAGAAATATTCACGTCAGAAAAAACTTCATGACCTTCGACTTCGTAGCCAAGTTCTCTTCCTGTTAGCATAATGTTATAATTATACCATGATTTTGAATATTAACAATTGTAGTAGTATAACAATACGACATACCAAGGATGACCAATGCTTACAAAAGATCAACTTATCAAAATAACACTTGCAACATTTGAGGCTGAACGTATTCACAAAGTAACAGATAATCTAAAAGTAATGGACAAAGAATTTGCAGTAACTGACATGATAATGACTGCGAAGGGAAACTTTCCTCGTTTAAAGGGTGAAAAGTTAAGAAGCTATATGCAGGAGGCATTTAAAATTATAGGTAGACATTACGTATTTCATACAGTACTTGCAGATACCACAGCCCAAACAGTAATAGTAGAATTCACTGAATCATATCCTGATCCCAAAACAAAGAAGATTTTTAGGACTCCTCAGGTTGCGATTTGTCAGTTTAAAAACGGTAAGCTATATCGCACAAGGCATTATATGGACCCTAGGCTTTCATTCGAATATCTTGAGATGTTTGAAATTGAAAACGCCATGACATGACATTATCGTCTGCCCAGCCTAACAGCAAGGAGTTAATTTACAAAATAAAAATTGCCGACAAAGTTCGAGCGCTTGGCGTGCTTGATGTGTTAACCAAAGCCCAACTCACCCCCACAGAAGTAGTCAACAAAATCCGTCAACTTATTTAAACTTACTACCTCTGTTATACTAATATACAGTGAGCCCTTACCCAGAAAAAACTAGAGAGTTAGAGGTACAAGATATAACAGATTTTGAATCTGCACAAAATTTTTAAAATATTATTTTAAATATCATTATTGATATTCGTGCAAACTTTTACTATACTATACTCATTGGCATGGGAAACCTAAGTACCATACCACGAACAAGGAGGTCCTCTCTTGGGAGGAATCAACCACCAGCCCACGAACCAGGTCAGCCTGGTTCACACCG
>CAZSVQ010000024.1:0-13366 GCA_964610345.1 uncultured Candidatus Saccharibacteria bacterium
TTTTGTTCGGTAATTAACTCGCCGAGCCACATCAATAACATGGCTCCACCGGTTAACGCAGATACCATTAACACCCATTGCATAAAACTAGCATTAGCAGTGATATCACCCAACCCACCGATACTTGCTGCTGTTTGCTTAACAAGATATATAGAACCGATGGACTGGATAATTGCCAATGGCAAAGCTAACAATCTGGTATATTGATTAATCTTCTTACGGCCAAATTCACCCTCTTTATTTAATGCTTCTAGCTGGGGTATAGCTCTGGTAAGTAACTGCATTATAATTGAAGCATTAATGTACGGACCTAGGCCGACCAACATAATTGAAAAGTTGGCTAACGCCCCGCCAGATAAAACATCTACAAAACTTAATAATTGTGAGGATTGAGCAGAATTAAATAGTGTCTCTAAGATCTGTTTAAGAGTTTCACCATTTGCGATAGGGATTGGAATATGAGCTAACACCCTGAAAACTAAAATCATCCCAATTACCGCAAAGATTTTCTTACGCATCTCAGCGTTCGTTAGTGATTTACCAATTATCTTCCAGTTCATTTGTTAGAAAAAATTCCTTAACCTTGGTTTATTTTAGCCGTATATTAACCTTATCCCTTATATTTGCATATGCGCAAGGGTTGCACACTGATACCTTAATATTGTAGCCAATAATTGTCTGTATACGAAACTTATTTTGTTGTTTTTTCTTTAGCACTTCTTTTTGGTCGTTCAGCTATGGTTACAGAACCACCTGCTTTCTCAACTGCTAAAGTTGCGGATTTACTAGCAGACTGAACACTTACGGAAACCTTTTTAGTTACTTCACCGCTAACAATTAGCTTAACGCGAACATAAGGATTAGAAATTAATCCCTTTTCTGCTAAAACAAAATTATCAACTTTTAGGCCAAGTTCATTTAATTGACTGGTGTAAATATTTTCAGCTTTTGCACGTACTGAACGGAAGCCAGGCAATTTTGGCAATCTTTGAGCTAATGGATTTTGTCCACCCTCAAAACCTGGTCGCACTCCACCACCTGTACGTGAATTTTGACCTTTTGTTCCACGGCCAGCTGTTTTGCCTTTACCGGCAGCAATTCCACGTCCAACCCGAGTTGATTGTTTTTGTTTGTCGATTGTCAATTCGTTATATTTCATTATTTTACCTCTGCTATCTTCGCTGCTTTTTTGGGTTTAGTTTTAGCTGTTACCCATTTATTAGCAGGCTCAATGCTTGCAAGAGCATCAATAGTTGCGTATGCTATATTAATTTTATTGGCAGATCCGAGAGATTTTGAAAGTGCATTGTTTACGCCAGCCACTTCAAGAACTGTACGTACTACACCTCCAGCGATTAAGCCAGTACCAGCGCTTGCTGGTTTAAGTAAAATTTTTGCACCAGAAACTTTAGCTTCTGCTTCATGAGGTAATGTACCTTTGTATAGAGCAATATTTACCATGTTTTTCTTAGCAACATCAGTGGCTTTAGTTATAGCACTAGTAACATCAAGACCTTTTGATACACCTGCGCCAACTCTACCCTTATGATCACCGACTACAACTAATGCTCGAAATCTAAAACGTCGTCCACCCTTTACCACGCGAGCTACTCGATCGATATGAACCATACGTTCATCAAGTTGATTTTCTTCATTACCTAATTCTTTTGCTAATGTTCTATTATCAGCCATATTAAAACTCCAATCCGCCTTGTCGGGCTTTATCTGCTAGCGCCTTAACACGTCCGTGATACAAGCGTCCATTCCTGTCGAATACAACTTTCTTGATTTTCTTATCTTTAGCTTGCTTTGCAATTTGTGTGCCAATCAGTTCAGCTTTTTCTGTCATTGTACCTTTAGCAGATTTATTGCCAATTGTTGTTGCTGATACCAATGTTGAGTGCTTTGAATCATCAATAATTTGGGCACTTACGTGGCTATTACTTATAAAAACACTAAGTCTGGGTCGTTCACTGGTTCCAACAGCAACCTTACGGATACGCGCTTTACGACGAGCCAAATTTTGAGTTGTTTGCTTTAAACGGTTCATCTACTTATCCTTTCCTGACTTTCCTGATTTTCTTATAATATGTTCACCTTCGTAGCGAATACCTTTACCTTTATATGGTTCGGGTTTCTTCAATGCCCTAATTTCAGCCGCAACTTGCCCTACTTGTTGCTTGGTAATACCTGTAATTGTAATTGTGTTCTGCTCAACTGTCGCAGTAATACCCTCTGGTAACTTGTATTCAACTTGGTGCGAAAAACCCAAGTTTAATTTCAGTTGATTACCAGTTAATGCAACCCTAAAACCCACACCGTGAATTTCAAGCTTTTTACTAAAACCACTCACTACTCCAACAATCATATTATTGATTAGCGCTCGCATTAAACCGTGTTTTGCACGATGAACTGGTTGGTCATCAATTCTAGTTACAATTACTTGATCTGCTTCTTGTTTTACTGTAATGCCGGGCATTGTAAACTGTTTAAGCTCACCTTTGGGGCCTTTTACAGTAACAAAATCATTGTCGACAGTGATTGTCACACCAGCGGGGATTTTGATTGGTAGTTTTCCTACTCGACTCATTTTATTACCTCTTTTTTAATAAACTTTACAAATTAATTCACCACCAAGGCGCTTAGTCTTGGCATCGCTACCAGTCATTAGCCCTTGTGATGTCGATACAATTACTATTCCACGACCACGCTTAACTGTTGGTATGCCCTGTACGTTAACGTATTGTCGCCGGCCAGGTGTGCTAATACGCTCAATAGCTGTGATGTTAGCGTTATGATCTTCCGCATTTATACGGATTACCAAATGCTTATCTATGCCTTTGCCATCTGTTTTTACGCTTTGGATGAATTTATTCTCAGCTAGCAATTGAGCAACTGATTCTTTGATCCTTGAATATGGTACATTAACTTCATTCTTGCGTACCATAATTGCATTACGGATTCTGGTTAACATATCTGAAATTGGGTCTGTTGATGTCATATTTTACTCCTTACCAACTAGCCTTTGTTACACCAGGAATTTCACCCTTGCTGGCGTGTTCACGGAATGAAATACGCGACAAACCAAAAGTGCGCATATATGCACGTGGTCGGCCAGTTTCTTCACAGCGGTTTTTCCAGCGTGTAGGTGATGAATTACGAGGCAATTTATGTAGAGCCTCAAAATCACCGGCAGCTTTAAGCTCTGCTCGTTTATCAGCATATTTTGCAATCATTGCTTTGCGCTTTTTATCACGTGCAATTATAGATTTTTTAGCCATTATTTTGCCTCCTTAGTTTTCTCAAATGGCATACCAAATTTGGTTAGAAGTGCCTTGGAATGTTCTGGTTGTTCTGCATTTACTACGCAAACTATTTGCATGCCATGGGTTATTGGTGAATCTTCAAAAGTAATTTCTGGAAACACAGTTTGATCGTTTAAACCTATACTGTAATTACCTTGCTTATCAAAAGCCTTGACGCTTACTCCATGAAAGTCACGCAGTCTTGGAAGCACGATATTGATTAATCGGTCTAAAAATTCATACATTTGGTTACCACGGAGTGTAACTTTTAGACCAATTTTATTGCCTTCTCGCAATTTAAAACTAGCAATTGATAACTTGGCTGTTGTCTGGATAGGTTCTTGGCCAGTTATTTTACGAAGTGTGGTTGTTGCAACTTCCATAAGTCTTTTATCGTCTTTAGCACGCCCAAGTCCTATATTAACAACAATTTTTTCTAACGATGGAACTTGGTTAATATTCTCTAGTTTTAGCTCTTTTTGGAGTTCACCAATAAATTGATCACTATATTGGCTCTTCAAACGAGCTACTGATTTAACTGCGTTAGCCATTATTTGATCTCCTTATTGGTTTTTTTGTAAATACGGGTTTTGTTACCATCTTTATCAAACTTAAACCCAATTTTGCTTGGTTTTTTGCTGGTTGGTTCAACAATAGCCACTTTGCTTACATTTATTGGTTTAGTTATATCAATTATGCCACCTTGAGGATGTTGTTTATTAGGCTTAAGGTGTTTTTTAACAATATTAATGCCCTCAACAGTAACTTTATTTTCTGCTGGATGAACGGCTGTTACTTTACCAGTTTTGCCTTTTTATTTACCGGCAATTACAACAACTTCGTCATCTTTTTGCAATCTGATTTTGTATATAGTTGCCATTATAGTACCTCCGGTGCTAAGCTGATAATCTTTGCGTAACCTTGGTCGCGAAGTTCTCTTGGAACAGGCCCAAATATACGGGTTGCCTTAGGTAATTTATCATCACCAATAATTACAGCAGCATTGTCATCAAACTTTATAGTTGAGCCATCTTTACGCTTAATTGTTGCTTTGGATCGCACAACTACAGCTCGAACAACTGTCTTCTTCTTAACATTTCCAGTTGGACTTGCATCTTTTACGGTCGCAACAATAATGTCACCAACTCGTGCATAACGGCGCCTAGTACCACCCAAAACGCGTATACACAAAATTTCTTTAGCACCACTATTATCGCAAACCTTCAATCTGGATTCTTGCTGTACCATTACGCAGTCTCCTCGGTTGCTTCTTTTATGTCTTCGTCACGTAATGCCGGACGTTCGATAATTTTTTTAAGTTCGTACCGCTTTCGAGCACTCAATGGGCGAGTTTCGCTAATCAATACTTTGTCACCTATTTTGGCCTCGTTCTTTTCATCATGAGCCATAACTTTTTGAGACGCAATGTAGCGCTTTTTGTAAATTGGGTGACTTTTGTGGGTGACAATAGTCACAACAATCGACTTGTCTGGACGATCAGAAGTAACGGTACCTTGTAAGACTTTAGCCATCTACTTGGTCTCCTTTGTTAGTTGTTCACTGAGCACAGTAAGCATGCGCGCTAAATCACGGCGCTTGTTCCGGATTGCACGTGAATTATGAGTTTCACCCATGGCAATCTGTCTACGAAGAACTGCAATTTCTTCACGCAACTTCGTGCTTTCTTTAGTTAAATCAACGGTTGATAATTTACGGATTTCAATAATCTTCATATTAATTCTCCTCCCGTACAAGGAACTTTGTCTTGACCGGAAGTTTATGAGCCGCCAAGCGCATTGCTTCACGGGCTACTTCTTCTGAAACTCCTTGCATTTCAAACATAATCGTACCAGGTCGGACTTTAGCGACAAAAAAGTCAGGACTACCCTTACCGCTACCCATTTTAGTACCAACAGCTTTACGAGTAACTGGGGTGTGTGGAAAAATACGAATCCAAATTTTACCACCACGCTTAATGTAGCGGGTCATAGCTTGACGAGCAGCTTCAATTTGACGTGAAGTAATCCGATCCATACCCTGCGATTGCAAAGCATATTGACCAAAGGCTATTGTGTTGCCGCTAGTTGCAACGCCCTTCATACGTCCAACGCGGACTCGTCGAAACTTAGTTCTTTTTGGCATTAACATCTTAAGCTACCTCTCCCTTATAAATCCACACCTTCACACCAATAATACCGGCTGGTGTTTGAGCTGGAATGTAGGCATAGTCAATATCGGCGCGAATAGTGTGTAACGGTACGCTACCGAGGATTTCTTTTTCTCGACGAGCCATTTCAGCACCATTTAAACGACCCGATAATTCAATCCTAATACCTTTAGCGCCAGAGCGCATTGTTGAGGCTGCAGTAGATTTCATAGCTCGGCGGAAAGAAATTCGACGTTGCAACTGGAAAGCAATGTTTTCTGCAACTAATTTTGCATAAAGTTCTGGTTTTTTAACTTCTTCAATATTTACTCTTACTGGTACTTTATAAATTTTTTCAATAGCGTTCTTTAGTTCTTGAACACCAGCGCCACCACGTCCGATAACAACACCAGCTTTTGCGGTAGATAAAGTAACAGTTACAAGATTAGGCGATCGCTCAATATCAACTTTGTTAATAGCAGCTCTAGAACCTAGTTTTGCGTCAATCATACGTCTAACTTCAAGATCTTGAGTTAAGTATTTAGCATAATCTTTTTTGCTTGCAAACCATTTACTTCGCCAATCTTTATTGACCTGTAAACGCATAGAAATTGGATTTACTTTTTGGCCCATTTATTTAGTCTCCTTCTTGATTTCTTTAGATTTAGCTGGAGACTTCTTAGCTTCTCGCATATCACCATCAACAACCACACGAATATGCGAAGATTTCTTCTGAAAAGGCAAAGCACGGCCATGAGCTGCAGGTTTGTAGCGCTTTAGGCGTGGCCCGGGTGTAACAGAAATTTCCACGATTTGGAGTGAGCCAGGCTTATAGTTATGATTATGCTCAGCGTTGGCTTGAGCAGATTTTATTACTCTAGCAACTGCGTCAGCACTTCGGCGTGGCGTGTTTTCTAGAATTGTTAGCGCATCTGATACGCTACGCCCACGCACCAATGAGGCAACTACGCCAGTTTTTCTTGGGCTCATTTTAACACCTTTTGCGATAGCTTGCACACTCATTTATTTGCCACCTTTCGCTAATTTACCGCCGTGACTACGGAATTTTCTGGTTGGTGCAAATTCACCAAGTTTGTGTCCGACCATGTTTTCGGTTACAAAAACTGGTACATGAACTTTACCATTGTGTACGGCTATAGTTTTGCCAACAAATTCAGGTGCAATTGTAGATGCTCGAGCCCATGTTTTAATGATGGTTCGGTCCTCTTTTGCCAATGCTCCAACTTTTTTTGCAAGCTTTGGGTCTACAAATGGTCCTTTTTTTAGTGAACGACTCATTGTCTATTACCTCTTACCTTCTCTTACTTTCATGACGTGATTTAATAATAAATTTGTTGCTACTCTTTCGACGACGAGTTTTGTAACCAAGTGTTTTTTGACCCCATGGTGTTCGTGGAGCTGAACCGTGGTTCTTGCCGCCACCAATACCGTGACGCCCACCATCACCACCACCGTGTGGGTGATCTGCAGCGTTCATAACTACACCACGGACTCCAGGTCGGATACCCATATGTCGTTTGCGACCAGCTGAACCAATTTTAATGTTTTGGTGCTGTTCGTTTCCTACTGCGCCAAGACTTGCACTACAATTAATGTTAACTAATCTTACCTCGCCACTAGGTAGCTTAATTTGTGCGTAATCACCTTCTTTTGCGGCAAGTTGGGCACTTGCACCGGCGCTACGCACCATCTGCGCACCTTTGCCTAATTGCAATTCAATAGCATGAATAGTGCTACCAATTGGAATTTTCTTTAGAGGTAACCGGTTTCCAGCCTCAATTGGGGCTTCTTCACTTGCTTCTATTTTTTGGCCTACCTTCATCCCATTTGCAGCAAGTATGTAGTGGTACTTATTGTTATTATCTTTTATACGCGCAATGTTAGCTGAACGACCTGGATCGTACTCAATAGCTTCAATAACAGCTGTTGTGCCGTTTGCTAACTTAAAGTTCATGATTCGAATAAACCGTCTTGCGCCACCGCCGCGGTGACGAACGGTAATGCGCCCTTGGTTGTTTCGACCGCTGTTTTGTTTACGGGTTAATAGTAGCGACTTAACTGGACGTTTAGCGGTAACTTCACTAAAGTCACGGTTTGTCATTCCACGCCGGGCAGGAGTTGTTGGCTTGTACATTGTAATACTCATTTACTTGGTCTCCTTCTTTTCGGCTTTTTTAGTTTTTTTATCAGTCTTCTTATCTGTTGGTTCTTCTTCTCCAAATAAGTTGATTGTGCTACCTTCAGCTAAACGTACATATGCTTTCTTATAGTTAGCTCGTTTACCATTAACTGGATTGTGACGTTTCTGGTAAGATTTTTTAACTTTTCCTTTAATGACGGTTGTTTTAATATCTTTAACCTTGACATCAAACTGAGCTTCTATAGCAGAAGTAATAACTAACTTATTAGCGGTTGCTGGCACATCAAACACGTAGGTGTTAAGCGCTAAACTTGTCGCATATGCCTTTTCACTCATGCGGGGTTTTAAGACTATAGTTTTATCCATTATTTATCACCCCCTAACCATTCAGCAATAATGTCTAAAGCTTTTTTGGTAATTATTATGTTGTGAGCGTTTAGAATATCATAAGTGTTCAAATATTTTGCTTGGACAACTTTTACATATGGAATATTGTTGCTGGCAAGGGTAATTTCAGTAGTTTTTTCTTCTACAACAATAAGCACTGAGCGGTTAGTCTGAAGTTTGTCTAATAATGTAACTAAATTTTTAACTTTTGAATCTTTAACTTCAATACCGTCAATTACTTTAATAATCTCATTTTGAACACTAAGGGCTTGTTTTATTGCAGTTCGCTTGTTCTTGGTGTTTAACTTCTGGCTGTAATTTTCTACACCCGTTGGGCCAAAAACAATACCACCACCTCGCCAAATTGGGTTACGAGTAGATCCGAATCGTGCACGTCCGGTGCCTTTTTGTTTCCACGGTTTTTTACCACCACCCCGTACCAAACCACGCGTTTTAACAACGGCAAGGTTTTCACGGCCATTAGCTAAGTAAGCTAGATATGCCTGTTTTAATAGCTCATGATTCTCAACCTTTAATTCAAAAATATCTTTATTAAGTTTTGCTGGTGAAGTAGCTTTTGCACCTGCTTTTGTAAACGTTGGAGCGTTCATTATTTGACCTCCTTGAGTAACACTATACCCTTACGTGGGCCAGGAACGGCGCCAGTGACACCTATTATGTTAAGTTCTGTATCCACTAAAGCAATTTTTAAATTTTTAACCGTTACGCGTTCATAACCCATTTGTCCGGCCATTTTCTTACCCTTGAAAATCTTTTGTGGGTACATAGAACCAATAGAACCAGGTCGGCGGTAACTTCTGCCGCCATGAGTCTTACGACCTCGGTGGAAGTTATGTCGCTTAATGGTACCGGCAAAACCTTTACCTTTACTTGTGCCAGTTACTTGTACAGTATCGCCAACTACAAAAGAATCGGCTGAAATAGATTCGCCGATCTTAATGTCTTCTGAAATTTCGTCTACGCGGAATTCACGCATTACTTTTGGTGTTACACCCGCTTGCTTTACGTGCCCAGTAAGTTGCTTTGAAAGATTTTTACCCTCTTCAAAGCCAACCTGAACAGCACTATAGCCATCTGTTTCCACATCTTTTACTTGCGTAATGATGTTTGGACTAGCGGAAAGCAAGGTAATAGCCTGCAAAGTACCGTCTTCTGCGATGGTACTTGTCATGCCAACCTTTCTTGTGATTAATGCTTTCATAGTTCTCCTTATTATCTTTTTAGTGGTTCAACCCTCAGGGTCAGACATAAAAAGTCTTGGTATATTGCAGTTTTCACCTCTATTGTAGATGGTGAACTTACATGTATACACCAAGTAAATTTAAAAATATACCATAACAGATTATCACTAAACTACTACCTCTGTCAACCTGTTGTTTATACTACTTCACTAGGAGTTGATTCAATCTGTTCCAAAGTCTTGGTCGTTATTACATCTTCAATAATATCAATTCTGGTAGTGTTGTTTTTGGGCAAAATTATTATTGTTCCTAAAAGATCCAGATCGCAGATCGAACGCAAGCCATTTAAAGATATAGCGTTCTGTGGAACTTCTTCACCTAAATAATATATATCAAGTATTGCCAGCGGATATGATCCTAATCGCTGATAATCTGCATCAGTAAATTCACGACCTTGTTTGCGAGCTCTGGCTACATCAAACAGCCACCCCCTAAGGTTAATGTCTCCAAATAAACGACTACCTACTCGTGGATGATAACCTCGATGGACAGCAGAGTTTTGAAAATCTTGTTTAAGTATTGGGACATCTGGAAGCTCTTTAGAATATTCAGACATAAACCATGATTGTATAACATCTGCTTATATATTCCAACTAAATTGATACAAATATGCCGGTATTAGCCCAAAAACCAATTAACATTGCTACGAGTAACACAGCGTATTCTATTTTTTTGTCAATCTTAAGCTTATCTTTGCGGATTAGTATTAACCCAGCAATTAACCCTACCGGAACAGGAATCTGCCAGGCATCTGGGCTACCAATCTTCACCCAAATACAGCCTAAAATCAGACAAATCACCAACTTTAAGAAATAGTCACCATCTGTGCTTACGGAAGCTTTTTGCCTAGGCTTAGTTTTCAATTTCTGTTTTGCTTTTGCCACTACTATTATTCTAGCATAATCATTTATAGTTATTGTTTACAAAGAATTTCAACAATAATCACAATTATTGCTAGTTTTGAAATTTGGCTTGACTTACCTCAGATTCAGCAACCAGTACTTCCCTAACCCGGTATTAGGGCTGGCTGTAGTTAGGGTGGCTAGGCCTACTGGGTCGGTTATCTTGCCTAAGGTTGGGTCTAGGTCTAGGTCACCGTTGTCGGTAATGGTATAGGTTAGGGATAGGGCTGGTTGGTTATCTATGGTGGTTTGGGTAATGGTAGCGTTTTCTATGTTGAAGTAGGAGTTGTTGTTGGGGTTGTACTTACGAGCTACTACGTCTTGTGGTTTTAGGTCAGTTATATAGGTTAGGTTGACTGTGTTATTTTGGTTAGGAGTATCAAAACAGAACTGGACTAGACCAAGGGGATAGTTAAAGCTAGCATCTTTAGTAGATTGGGTAGCTTCATTTAAGCCGGAAGAACAAGTTATGGTAGTGCCAATTGGGGTGGTGATGGTGACTGGAGTGGTTGTGGTGCCGTCAGAATTAGTAGGAGTTGGTATGATGGCTACATTACTAGGTTGGTTGCCATGATTATTATCACTTGGCAAAGCACAGCCGTCAGTAGATTCATCGTTGTCGCATAGAATATTGATTCTTTGGTTCGACGTGAAATCTACGATATAGATTCGACCATTGTCGGTGGCCACTGGGCTAGTATAAGTAGCGTAGGCTTGTTCTCCTGTTGGCAAGTACTCGCCGGCGGGGCTTAGGTTACTGGTGAGCTTTTGAAGAAAAGAACCAGACTCATTAGTAAAATTAAGATACACTTTATCATTAGTGCTGATGGCAAGACCCGTAGCTGTACTATCCTCTGGAGCTTCCCACTTACCAAGGTAATCAAAGTTGGGGCTAAACTTTTGTAGACGAGTATAGGCAGAGCTATTTGTACCAATAACATCTGTAACATAAATATTATCAGCGGAATCTAGGGCTAGTCGGCAGATCACAAAGCCACTATCATCACAGCCAGCACCTATTTGTCCGTCACCACTACCTGCAGTGCCATATTCAGCCAAGACTGTGCCAGAACTGCTGTATTTAATAACTTTGGAATTGGCTATATCAAAATAGTAGATGTTGCCAGCCGAATCTAGGTCTAGGCTAAAGCTAAGGCTTGGCAAGGCCCACTCGGTAATCGGGGCACCATCTAGGCTGGTTTTAACTAGTTTGGTAGTAGATAAATCTTCAGTTGAAAACACCGTATATAATGCATCGCTGCTAGCTACTGAAGTTACGGGCATAAAGCCAGTCTCGCTAGGCCAATAGCTGGTAAGTTGGCCAGTAGCAGAAAACTTAAGGGTATTGTTGGGTTTGTAACTCGCATACATGAATTGCCCACTATACACATTATAGTTGGAATCTACAGCTAGGCCATAACTGAAAATTGGGTAACCTGTCGGATAGCTAGTTAGGTAAGAGCCGTCGGGAGCGAGTTTTTGGATCCGGTTATTCTCGCTATCGGCTACATAAATATTACCAGCAGAATCTAGAGCTATGCTATTAGGGTGTGATAATTCCGCGTTGCCAGAGCCCTCGGAGCCATCGCCATTATTAGCTCCCCACTTGGCTATAAAAGAGCCGTCAGGAGCGAGTTTTTGGATACGGTGGTTGTTAGTGTCAGCTACATAGATATTGCCAGAGGAATCTAGGGTGAGGCCATTGGGGTTATTGAACTCAGCATCGCCAGTGCCTTGTCTTAATTCTGATCGATTGATTATTCCGGTGTCATAGAGACCTGGCCCGTTCGCCTGCTCTAGATCAGATAGATCAAGGCTGATTTGCCAATCTTCTGTCAGTGAATCCCATGAAATCTTAGTTTCATAATTAGTTTCAAGTACGGGTTGTGGGGTACTTGTTTGTACATTTTCACCAATACTTGCTTGAATCGCTTCAATGACTGTGCTTGTAGATACGTTATAAGGAAAAGGACCGATAGTAGTAGTTATTGGTGACGATATCTCAATACTCCAGGTTCCACCAGTAGAATACTTATGAGAAGTATAAATTACTAGATCGGTCCATTCATTTAAGGCACCCCACTTTGCTATAAAGGAGCCGTCAGGAGCGAGTTTTTGGATACGGTGGTTGTTAGTGTCAGCTACATAAAAATTACCGGCGGTGTCTAGGGCTAGGCCATAAGGAGCATTAAATTCAGCGTTGCCAGAGCCTTGGGTGCCATCGCCATTATTAGCTCCCCATTTGGCTATAAAGGTGCCGTCGGGAGCGAGTTTTTGGATCCGGTGGTTCCAGCTATCGGCTACAAAAACATTACCTGTTGCGTCTAGGACTAGGCCGTTGGGGGAATTAAATTCAGCGTCGCCAGAGCCTTGGGTGCCATCGCCATTATTAGCTCCCCACTTAGCGATAAAGGTGCCGTCGGGAGCGAGTTTTTGGATACGGTGGTTCCCGCTATCGGCTACAAAAACATTACCGGCGGTGTCTAGGGCTAGGCCATAAGGAGCATTAAATTCAGCGTTGCCAGTGCCTGGGGTGCCATCGCCATTATTAGCTCCCCACTTAGCGATAAAGGTGCCGTCGGGGGCGAGTTTTTGAATGCGGTTGTTATTGTGGTCGGCTATATAAATATTACCGGCGTTGTCTAAGGCTACACTGCTAGGGTAGTCCATTGGTGGCGAATCATAGCCACCAATCTGACCAATTTGGGTAATGCCGGTATCAGCCTTGGCGGTTTGGTTTGTAAGTATTACTGTTATAGACGATACTAATAAGCAAAGTGTAAAGATAAGGCTTAACGATAGGTTGGTTAGTCTAGCTAGTACACTCTGAGTAAGCTGATTGTGGTTTGAAATTGTTGTTGCCATATTATTTGTAGTTTTTAAAAATACATCCCCTTATGCTGTTGTTATATACATAGCTACTGACGTACCTATGTATAACCCTCACAGATTATTAATATGTTTATGATTATACACTATATAGAAAGCAATCCTCAAAAAGCTATTTATCACATACGACAAATTGATTACAAATTAGTAAAACCATGCCTTAGGAGACATGGTTTTATATATGTAGGGTCTAGTATAAACTTACATTTTGATTTCGGCATCACAACCGGCTGGCAATGATAAGTTCATAAGACTATCGATTGTCTTTGGCGTTGGCTCAAGCACATCAATAATACGCTTATGAATACGCATCT
>CAZSVQ010000025.1:0-12846 GCA_964610345.1 uncultured Candidatus Saccharibacteria bacterium
GATTAGTTTGACACTACCTACTTTAGCGGGTTGTTCCGTTTTAGTTTAGTGAACCAAATTAGCGGTAAAAACCTAATGTGATAAATATCTCATTGATTGTGTGCTTTAACTAACTGAATAGGTTCAGATTTAGTGGGATTATATAAGTGGTAAGGAGGGGATAGATATGGTAGAACTTCATATAGTTGAAGCCCAACTGCAAAAGGTTGGAATGAAAAATCGGTTTTTTGGCAAACCAGAAGTTAGGGAGTTGTGCCATATTTTGGCCCCTAACGAGGTAATCCAACACGCGGTGTTGGGTCAGTACGAAGGTGGGTTTGCTTTGATGGCGGCGACGGATCGGCGGGTGCTATTGATTGATAAAAAGCCGTGGTTCTTAACGATGGAAGACATTAGGTATGATATGGTATCTGAAGTTGATTTTTATGGTAGATTACTTGACGCTACAGTCTCGCTGATAACAATAAACAAAACACTAATGTTTACAAGCTGGAAGCAAGACCGGTTGCGAGAACTAGTTAAGTACATTCAGCACAGAGTCATGGAGATACGTCACATTGATGATCAGTGGCAGCAAGATCAGCCAAAACAAATACCTCTAAATACACAACTTGGTGCGTTAACTCAGGCTCAACCAGTGCAGAGTGATTTTGCAACCAGTTACCAAACTAATATTAAAAGACACGCATTTGCACACGTTGCCGGCAAGATTGCGACGGTGGATTTTATTCGCCCAAAACCCTTAATAAAGCCACTGTATCCTAGACCATCGTTAGTGTCACGTTATAGACATGGTGGATTACCAGGGTAGCCTAGTTACACATTAAAGCGGAACTCAACAACATCATCTGGTTGCATAACGTAAGTCTTGCCTTCAGTACGGATTTTGCCTGCAGTTTTTGCCGATGATTCAGAGCCAGCCTCGATTAGGTCTGGGTAACTGATAATTTGGGCAGTAATAAAACCACGTTCGAAATCACCATGGATGACACCAGCAGCTTGTGGGGCAGTGGAGCCTTTTTTGATTGTCCAGGCTCGTACTTCCTTTTGTCCGGCGGTTAAGTAACTTTGTAACCCCAAGGTGCTATATGACGCATGGATAAGCTGTTCTAGGCCAGAACTTACAACTCCATAGCTTTCAAGCAGTTCTTGTTTATCGGCTTCGTCTAGACTTTGTAGCTCAAACTCTAGCTTGGCGCAGACAAATATACACTTTGCTGGCGTAACCAAATTAGATAGTTCAATCTTCTTTTCTTGGTTAGCTAGGGTTGCTTCATCAACATTAAAGACATAAATTACCGGTTTCATTGTCAATAGATGCAGGTCTTCTAAATCCTCTAGTTCATCAGGCGTAAAAGTAGCATGTACGGGTTGTCCTTCGCTTAGGGTAGATTTAATTTTTTGTAGCTTGTCAGCTAGTGGCCGTAATTTTGGATTAGCTCGTGCCTCTTTTTCAAGTTTCGGTAGGCGCTTATCAACAGTTTGGAGATCGGCCAAGATAAGCTCGGTGTTTATAACGTCAATGTCTTTTTGAGGATAGTGTTGGTTGTCAACATGGACAACATTACTGTCATCAAAAGCCCTAACCACATGAGCAATGGCGTTGGTGCTACGAATATTAGCTAAGAACTGATTGCCCAAGCCCTCGCCCTCGCTAGCACCGGCAACTAATCCGGCAATATCAACAAAAGTAACCGTAGCTGGTACGATTTTTTGAGAATTATAAAGCTTAGCCAAATTTTGCAATCGTACATCGGGGATTGGCACAATACCAGTATTGGGCTCAATTGTTGCAAATGGGTAGTTTGCCGCCAAAATATTATTGTTGGTCAATGCATTAAAAAGTGTAGATTTTCCAACATTAGGCAATCCGACAATACCAATAGATAAACTCATTCTTTGAATTATAACAGAGGTAATATAAATTGTCTTTAAATTTGTTGTTTATTAAGCTAAAGCTTAGGTGTATTATAAAAATAATCTATGGCGGTGAATAAAACAAAACTTACTACTGGTGGGGAAGTGGGCGAGGCAACAGTAAAACGACCATTGCATTATGAAATTATTTTAAAATTTAAATTGTTGAGTGTTTCTAAAAAAATATCTTTATTTATTGTTTCAAGCTTAATTTTTCTAGGTGTTTTGACCATGATCTATATGTTAAATGAAAGTGCAAAAACATCAATAATACCCGTAAATAATCAGCAAGCTGATCAATCTTTAGTTAATGAAGCATTAGATAGTCTTCAGAAAGATCCTTCTTCTATACCAAGCGGTGTATTCCATCCTGAAATAGAAGATAGTTTTGATTCTAATAATGGCGCAGATAGTACAGAGGCAAATCAACAATGAGTCAAGCCACTTCATATAATGAAATTCAAACAATTCGCAAGGTTTTGTTCTTTAGCATAATTATTTCATTCGTTATTTTACTGGGTGGATTACTGATATCAAATAAAGCCTTTGCTGCGGGCGGTATTGGCAGTGGTGGTGGAGCAAGTGGTGGATCTACTGGCGGTGGAGGTTATAGTACCAGGAACGGTTGGAGCTGGGCAGTTTATGATATTAACGGAGGAGGTCCGAGCGGTGGTTTTAGGAGCGGGTCTAGTTGGGGTAATGTACAGACCATTTGTCGTGGGGCGAACGCCGGAAGTGTTATGATTTATGGTATTGCCAATGGTGCAGGTAACATAAGGGGCTATAATTTTACACAAGATCCAAACGTGCCTTTTGCCGGTCAGTTTAGTCCAGGCACTGTAATTGATGGTGGACGAGCTACTGCCGTGCCAACCAGTTGGGCTCAAAACGCTTTTTATGCTCTTCCCGGTCAAGGTGTTGATACTACAGGTTATATTTTCGGTGGATCCGGTGGTAATGTAGCGTGGTTTTGTACCGGTATAGATCCGGTGAACCATAATCCAGTTGGTAATTCGGTTGCTAATTGTGCTACTGGATTTCAGGGGTGGGCGTTGGATGCGGATGATTTGAATGCTCGACTAGGTGTAGTTATTGTTATTAAAAGCACACTTGAATCTTGGAACTCTTCTAACTATAGGATATCAATAACATCCAACCAAGCAATACCCAACCCTCCGTTTAATACGGGAGCATTAGCTGTTTTTGGAGTTTCTGGAAATCTGGGATTTACTGAATCTATCCCAACCCAATTTAAAAACGCTTCAAATTATGATTGGATTGTCTTAGCCACTAATGCATTTGGTACTCCTTCAAATCCGTTAGGCTTTTCAAGGATAGGTCAAGGTACTTTCAATTGTCCGGCCGAATGGGATGTAGGTGTCGATGTCACTTGTGACATAGACGCCGGAACAGCTACTTTTAGCTTCTCTAAGTTTGGGACATTGAGCGGTAATGTAACGGTTACAAGAAACCTAAGATTAAATAATCCGACAGAAGTATTTTTGGCAAATAGCGTAAGTGTTTACAACAATAATAGCTGGCCAACTAGCCCAATTGTGGTTGATATAAACGCACAAACAGATTACGGGCAGACAATGGACGCTAGTATTTCGGTTACGCCTGGCGGATCTGGTGCGGCAAATAATTCAGGGAATGATTCACGCGCATGTCCAACCACTAAACCCAGATACGCCAAACCCTATTTCCGCGTCTATGGTAGTGATGTGGTAGTCGGCAAAAACTTTGTTGACTCTAGCGGAGTATGTCCAGCTGGCAAAAACCCCAATGCCAGTATCAATACCTTTAGCATGGATAGGCCAGGTATTGGTTGGGTTGGTTCTGGTTCTCAATTTGCCGCCAGTGCAACCGGAACTATAACTGGTTTCATGACTGCCAGTATGCACAATAACGTAATAGATCCTTCAGCCCCCACCGACTTGGGCGTGCCAAGACCATGGCTAGGTCTGGCGTTTGGCAATAATTCACCACCTACTGCAGGCGGCAACGACACAACCGGCTACACAGGTTGTATGCCAGACTACGAGGCATATGTGAATGCTAATGCCAGCAATCTGTTCACACAACCATCATCAGCTACACCTACAGTTATAAATCAAACATTAGTTAATAATAGTAACAAGCATGTATTTATTAACGGTGACGCAACTATCACCAGTAACATAACAGACTCTGCTACAACTTATAATTCCCTAGACGACATGAATCCAATCATTGTAATAGTAAAAGGCAATATTAACATAGCCCCAGGTGTAGACACTCTAGATGGATTGTACGTAGCTATTCCAAAAGGTGATGGCTCTGGTGGCACAATCAATACATGTGCAGTTAACCCAATAACAGATGCTTGTATTAACACGCTAACAGTTAATGGTGCCTTTGCAGCTAAAAAAGTAGAACTAAACCGCCTAGACGGCGACGCAAACAGTGTTACAGATCCAAACCAAGCAGATAGTTCAACTAACATTGCCGAAAAGTTCATCTTTACCCCAGACCTATTCCTAGGCCTAATGAACAGAAACAACATCAATGACTCAACAACCAACCAAGACATATCTACAGTAGGTGACTTTGAGTCACTTGTAGGTTTGCCGCCGGTTTTGTAGAAAAATATTTCCAAAAACATAAGCCTTATTGTATTATGTTAATTAATAATGGCTTTAAATAAGACAAAATTAGCTGAAGGTGGTGAGGTAGGTGAGATATTAGCCAAAAAGACCTTGTTTTTAAAATTTAAAAAATTATCGTTAGTTAAAAAATTAATCATAGTCGCTATTTTACTAATTATTGTAGTTTTTAGTTTTTATGGGTATAGTTTGTTTGTAGGTAAAAAAATCGCAGAGAATACTAAGCCTATTGCAATGAGTGTATGCAGTAAAGACGAAAAATTGATAACTGAAGTTGCCAAAGCGCGCGATACGAATGACATAAAGTACTTAGCTAAGCTAAGCGAACAAATTCAAGCGATACCTAATTATAATTCCGATCCTAATTGCATATATGCACTATTACAATATAGTCTTGCTGTTGGAGACAGTAAAAAATCTCGTCAACAATATAATGAATATGCTAAGCTTTATACTGTAAGCAGCGATAAATATAGGCAGACAGGTAATAATTTGCCAGGAGAAGATTTATCAGAACGAGTTAAAATAATTGAAGAATCTTATAATATGCAAATACAAAACGCAAAGGCACGGGGTCAGAATGTATCTGAGTGATTACTTAAAAAATAAGAAATTAATTGTATTACTCATGGTATATTCATTATTTGTTTTGGTAGCCACAATTGGGTTTACTGGGCAAAAAGCTTCTGCAACAGTTTATGAGGATGGTAGCAATTATCCTGCTGACGTTATAAATTTATTAAATATTTTTTGCTGGAATGGCGGTGCAGGTCAGCGTTCAGCTCAAACTACATGGATTTCAATAGATGGCAATCCGGGGATAAGAACTACTACCATAAGCAAAGGTCAACCTTTAATTTTAAACTATAATGTTGTCACAAAGCGTTGTCAGTCAAATGTTACTTCGGGAATTGTTTGGGACTATTTTCGGCCAGTCTACGGTATTTATGATATTTCAGGGGTGTCAACAAATAATAATATAGCATCATTGAATAACAGTGATACAAACGCACAGATTACAATACCTTCGGCAATTGGGCAGCCAGAATATGCGCGTAATTGGTGGACTGTAAGCATAGATACTAATTCTATCCCCGATATTGCAGCTACACGTAATATATCAGTGGTGGGCAGTAGTTGGCAGTATTCATATAGGGACGACCCTAGGCGCATCGATTGCATAATGAGTCCACCGCAAACAAATATGATAACGTTTAGAATGCCTTTTGCCCCTGACATAACACATCCTTGGTATACTGGAAACCCAAATACTGATGTAATGTCTATTTGCCCACAACAGCCTGTGTCCGGTAATTTTACAGTCATTGTCAATGAATTAAGTAAATATGATTTAAGACCCACATATACTGAAGATACGTCTAACAATGTTATTAATTTTAGGGTAGAAAATTTTGGCGATGGTATTTCACGACAGGCAGGGGGAGCGGGCGTCATGATTAATCGTCGTATAAGAGTAGTTAAAGCTACCGGACCGTCTCCACCTGACTATTTTCAATCTAGCCCGAGCGAGTTGATTGATTCAGGTTCAGGTAGTGCTTGGACAGAGACTGCTACTATCCCTGGCGGCCCACTAACGGGTGGTGATATGGTTTGTAAAGAGATTTCAGTAAATCCAGGAGCTGGCATTACCGATGGAGCACCAACTGATGGTCCGAGAAATAGTGGTGATATAAATAGTAACTGCACAATTATTTATGACAAACCCTACTTCCGCGCCTACGGACATGATGTAGTAGTAGGTAAGCAGTTTGCTACGGGTGGAACTTGCAACCCCAAGAGTACTTCTTATATCGAAGCTAATATACAAGACAAGTCTGGCGTTGGTTGGGTTGGTTCTGGTTCTCAATTTGCCGCCAGTGCAACCGGAACTATAACTGGTTTCATGACTGCCAGTATGCACAATAACGTAATAGATCCTTCAGCCCCCACCGACTTGGGCGTGCCAAGACCATGGCTAGGTCTGGCGTTTGGCAATAATTCACCACCTACTGCAGGCGGCAACGACACAACCGGCTACACAGGTTGTATGCCAGACTACGAGGCATATGTGAATGCTAATGCCAGCAATCTGTTCACACAACCATCATCAGCTACACCTACAGTTATAAATCAAACATTAGTTAATAATAGTAACAAGCATGTATTTATTAACGGTGACGCAACTATCACCAGTAACATAACAGACTCTGCTACAACTTATAATTCCCTAGACGACATGAATCCAATCATTGTAATAGTAAAAGGCAATATTAACATAGCCCCAGGTGTAGACACTCTAGATGGATTGTACGTAGCTATTCCAAAAGGTGATGGCTCTGGTGGCACAATCAATACATGTGCAGTTAACCCAATAACAGATGCTTGTATTAACACGCTAACAGTTAATGGTGCCTTTGCAGCTAAAAAAGTAGAACTAAACCGCCTAGACGGCGACGCAAACAGTGTTACAGATCCAAACCAAGCAGATAGTTCAACTAACATTGCCGAAAAGTTCATCTTTACCCCAGACCTATTCCTAGGCCTAATGAACAGAAACAACATCAATGACTCAACAACCAACCAAGACATATCTACAGTAGGTGACTTTGAGTCACTTGTAGGTTTGCCGCCGGTTTTGTAGAAAATGCTTGCATAAACCAACAACGCTTATGCTATAATTTACTGTAATGAGTTTATTCACCGGCGTCTCTGATTATTTTGGACTTGACATCGGCACCTCAGCAGTTAGATTAGTAGAACTACGAGGGGGCGGGTCTGTTAAACAACTTGTTAGATTTGGTTATGTGCCAATTGATATCAAGCTTTCTATGAGTGATTCGGCACCTGACCAGCAAAAAGTAGCCCAAATTATTAAAGATTTACTTGTACAAGCAAAAGTACTTAGTAAAAATGTCGTTGTAGGTATACCTTCTCAGCGTGTCTTTACAACACTAGTAGATGTCGACAGATTATCGGAATCAGAACTTAATAAATCTATAAAATTTCAGGCAGATTCAATTATTCCCACACCAGTTTCAGAATCTAAAATAGACTGGGCTATGATTGGTGATTCTCCAAAAGATCCAGGTAAAGTAGAGGTATTACTTACAAGTGTGCCAAATGATTATGTCGAAAAAAGGCTTGATTTATTGGAGTCACTAGGCTTAAACGTTATAGCTTTTGAGCCTGATAATTTAGCTTTAAGTAGAGCGCTACTTGCTCCAGATGTAGCTACTCCTCAAATGATCATAGATGTAGGTCAAAATAGCAGCGACATTGTTGTTGTTGCTAACGGTGCACCACGCTTAACACGCTCAATACCAACTGGTGCTAGCGCAATTGTTAAAGCAGCGGTTCAAAACTTGAATATTGACGAACAGCAAGCGCATCAGTTTGTATATAAATTTGGTTTAAGTAAAGATAGGCTAGAGGGTCAGATTTATAATGCTGTTATCACTACAGTAGATATCTTAATGAGTGAAGTAGATAAGTCATTAAAGTTTTTTACTAATCGATATCAAGTTGGTGTTGATAGAGTAATTGTATCTGGTGTAGCTGCAGTATTACCGGAAATGCCAGCTTATATTGCCAATAAGACTGGCTTAAATGTCGAGATTGGAAACGCTTGGAGAAATGTGGATGTAGGCTCTGCTCAACAGGCGGATCTTATGGCCTTATCGCCATATTTTGGTGTAGCTTCAGGGTTAGCGGAGAGGCAAGAATAGATGATCCAGTTTAATTTATTACCAGATGTAAAACTTGAATATGTAAAAACTAAAAGAACTAAACGCACAGTAATTTTAGGTGCAATCTCAGTTACGTCACTAATAGTGTTTGTGTTTGTGCTTTTGTTTATGATCGTGAATGTATTCCAAAAACAGCATATTGGCAATTTGACTGAGGATATAAAGAATAAAACCAAAGAACTTAAAGATGTTCCGGATTTAGATAAAGTGCTAACCGTCCAAAATCAATTAAAAGCGTTACCTGGTTTACATGAAGCTAAGCCAGCTACCAGTAGGCTAACAGATTATTTGGTTCAACTAACACCTTCGAACGCTAAGATTACTGACGTTGAAGTGGATTATGAAGGTGGAACCATGTCAATTAATGGAACCGCAACTACAATAGAAGTTATTAATCAGTTTGCCGATATTCTTAAGTTTACCGACTTAAAAGAGGGTGAATCTACAAAGCGGGCGTTTTCTGAAGTAGTTCTACCTAGTTTTGGTGTTGCAAGCAAAGACGGGCGTGTAAATTATAGCCTAGAGTTTAAGTTTGATCCTGTAATATTCGATAATACCAAGTCTGTTCAGCTAGTTGTTCCATCTATAGTTTCTACTAGGTCTGTAACAGAAAAACCAACTGATTTATTTGAACAAAAGCAACCAGAGCAATTACAGGGGCAATAAAAGGAAATTTATTATATGAAGCCACAAAAAGGAAAAAGAGAACTAATCGACAAAGCAAATTCAAGTATGGTTGCGGTTGTTGCTGTTTGCGCGTTCTTAGTCGTGTTTTCGTTAGTAGCATGCAAGACTTTATGGAGTCAAAGAGGGTACCAAGCAAAAGTAATTTCTAAAAATGAAAAAGCTGTGAAACAACTAGAAGACAATAAAATCGCAGTAGAAAAATTAAAAGTTTCATACGCTACTTTCATAAATACGCCCGATAATATTATAGGTGGCAACCCAAACGGCACAGGCGATAGAGATGGCGATAATTCTAAGATCGTGCTCGATGCCCTCCCTAGTAAATATGATTTTCCGGCATTTATAACTAGTGTTAAAAAACTACTTGCAACTAAGAATCTTCAGTTAAGTAGTATTACGGGCAAGGATGACGAAGTGGCTCAAAGCACAGCATCCAATAAAGACCCAGTAGAAATTCCATTTCAGTTTACTAGCGAAGTTAACAATTTTGCCCAAGCAAAAGAATTGTTTACAGCAACCGAGCAATCAATCCGGCCTCTTAAAATAAGTAAAGTTACAATAACTGGTGGTAAGGATCAAAAACTTCAAGTTAACATAAACGCACTTTCTTATTATCAAGGAGCAAAAGGGTTAACTATCACCAAAGAGGTGGTAAAACAAAATGAGGCAACTAAAAAATGAAACAAAAAGACATAGCATTAATAATCGTTATTGCGTTCATCGCAGGGATAGTCTCGTACATAGTTTCTGGTATGATTTTTGGAAAACCGTCTGATGCAAAAACAGAGGTAGATATTGTCGAACCAATCAGCGCTGATTTCCCGCCTGTTGACCAAAGATATTTTAATGCTAACTCAATAAACCCCACACAATTAATACAAATTGGTAATCAGAATAACACGCAGCCTTTTTAGTGGTTGTAGAGAGGGCACAGTAAAAGCATGAGTGTCTTATCCGCAGAAACTCAAAAAAAGGTAGAAGATGCTTTAGTTGAGCAAAAGTTAATTTCGCGCGTTAAAATGGACGAGCTTAAAAACAGGGCTAAAACGGAGAGCGTGCCGTTGTTTTCGCTTTTAATTAGTGACGGTAAAATAACTGATGAGACTCTAACTAGAACAATTGCTCACTCTAGCAATGTCCCGTATGTAAATTTATCTAGCGCAACCATCAGTAAAAGTGTATTAGATTTATTGCCAAAAGAAGTTGCAGAGCGCTATATGGCGGTACCCTTAGGCGAGATGAAGCACCGATTGGTTGTTGGTATGTTAGACCCTGACAACGTCCAGGCAATCGATTATCTTTCTAACAAAATTGGTCGCCCCGTAAAGGTGTTCTCGGCAAGTGAGGCTGGCATTAGGCACGTACTTAGGCAGTACATTACGGCTGCCGATGCCGAGATTACCAGTGCTTATCCTAATATGGCACCGGGTGGCGGTATTGAAATCCCTACCGAGATTAGGAACTTTAAGGGTGATGATGAAACAGCAGCACCAAGCGCACAGGCAACACCAAATAAAATAATCAAAAATCTTGCACAAGATTCACCAATTAGTAAAGTCTTGTCGGCTATATTAGAATATGCCGCCAGTAATGGTGCAAGTGATATACACGTTGAACCATTAGAAAAGGAATTAAAAATTAGGTGTCGTATTGATGGCGTGTTGCGAGAGGTGATGAAATTACCAAAATCAACAGAACCACCACTAGTGTCGAGGGTTAAAATTCTAGCAAATTTGAAGATTGACGAACACAGACTACCTCAGGATGGTCAATTTACAGTAAATGCTGCAGGTCATGAAATTGACCTTCGAATTGCAATTTCGCCAGTTGTGTGGGGAGAGCAAGTAGTTATCCGATTGTTAGATAAGTCTGGTACCAGCCTAAAATTAGAAGACATGGGTTATAAAGGTAGGGCACTCCGGACTATCCGCAGGGCACTTGGGCATCCAAACGGTATGGTTTTAACTTCTGGCCCAACTGGTTCTGGTAAATCAACTTCAATGTACGCATTGCTACAAGAAATAAAGAGTGATGATATAAATATAGTCACCCTAGAAGACCCGGTTGAATATAAAATGCAAGGTATAAATCAAATTCAGGTTAACGCTGATGTCGGGCTTACTTTTGCATCCGGGTTAAGGTCAATTTTGCGTCAAGACCCAGACGTAGTCATGGTTGGGGAAATTCGTGATAAAGAAACAGCAACCTTAGCTGTGCAGGCCGCTCTGACGGGTCATTTAGTGTTCTCTACGCTTCATACCAACTCGGCAGCTGGTATTTTGCCTCGACTGCTTGATATGGGCATTGAGCCATTTTTAATCGCTTCAACTGTACGTACGGTTATTGGTCAAAGGCTAGTTAGGCGTTTGGCAGATGGCGCAGAGGCTTATACATCAAATGCAGCTGAAACTGAGGCAATTCATAAGACTTTACCCAGCCTTTTGCCAAAAACTACAGCCGAAGCTAAGAAGTTAGCAGAAGATCTTGGGCATAAAGCCTTGCCTACAATCACCGATACCGCTTATACTTTATACAAAGGCAAACAATCTGCCTCTGCACCTGGCGGTTATAAAGGACGAATGGGCTTGTATGAGGTTTTTGATGTTACGCCAGAAATCCAACAGCTTATTTTAAAACGTGCTACTAGCAGCGAGATTCAAAAGGTCGCACTACAACAGGGCATGGTAAGTATGCGTCAAGATGGGTATTTAAAAGCACTAAATGGCCTTACAACCCTGGACGAAGTCAATCGTGTTGCAGGAGAAGATAGTGCCTAAGTAATAAAGGTGGGTAAAAAATAATGGAAACACAACCAAGAATAGAAATTTTACTAGAAGAAGTAGTCAAGAAGAAGGCCTCTGACCTTCATTTACAAGTGGGCATGCCACCAATGTTGCGTGTAGACGGTCACTTAACGCCAGTTACTGGCTCCCAGCCGATGAGTGAAGAGATAGTCGAGGGTTTAGTGTTTGCAATGCTAGATGAAGATCAAAAACAAATTCTGTTAAAAGATAAAGAGTTTGACTTTAGCTTTGCTTTTGGTGATCTAGGGCGGTTCCGTGTTAACGCATTTCATGAACGGGGTAACCTGGCCGCAGCCTTGAGGCTTATACCTAACGAAATTTTAACCGTAGAGCAGCTTGGTTTGCCGGCAATCATGAATAAATTTGCCCAGTACCCTCGTGGTTTGGTTTTGGTCACAGGCCCAACTGGCTCCGGAAAGTCAACATCACTTGCCGCACTAGTTGATAAAATTAACTCCGAACGTGCCGACCATATTATAACAATTGAAGATCCAATAGAGTTTACTCATAAATCAAAAAGATCATTAGTTGTACAAAGAGAAGTTCACTATGATACCTATTCATTCTCGGCCGCTTTGAGGAGCGCACTACGCGAAGATCCAGACGTAGTATTGATTGGGGAGATGCGTGATCTAGAGACAATTGCTTCCGCTATAACCATAGCAGAAACTGGTCACCTAGTTTTTGCAACACTGCACACCAACTCAGCCGCTCAAAGTGTTGACCGTATGATAGATGTGTTTCCGCCACATCAACAGCCTCAAATTAGAGCTCAGTTATCTAATATCTTAATGGCTATTTGTTGCCAACGGTTGATTCCGTCAATCGGTGGTGGGCGTGTAGCCGCTGCAGAAATTTTAACTGCCACACCAGCCGTGCGTAACATTATCAGAGAAGGCAAGACCCACCAGCTAGAAGCGGTTATCCAAACCGGAGCAGAGTTTGGCATGCAGTCTATGGATAAAACTCTAGTTGGCTTAATTCATGCCGGCACAATTACTTACGACGAAGCTCGCAACTATGCCGTTGATTTAGAAGAGCTAGATA
>CAZSVQ010000026.1:0-12551 GCA_964610345.1 uncultured Candidatus Saccharibacteria bacterium
TAGCCTCATCCTGTGAGGTGCCACCATAACGCCACGCCAGACCTTGATAAACTAGCTTATCTAAATACGACTTTTCTGTCTCTCCCTCAGGCACGGGGAATTTAGGGATTAGTATTTTGCCTAGCTCTATTTCGACCTGGCAACGGTCGGCAATAGCTTTTGTATTAGTAATAAATTCAGGATGTTCTTTACCCCACCGATCAATAATCTCTTGAGGGTCAGTGACGTGTAGAGGGTAATCTTTTAAGCTCATCCGCTTTTCTTCAGCTAAGTATGAACCCGTGCCTACGCACAATAAGACTTCATGAGCTTCTTGGTCTTCATGTTTTAGATAATGAGCATCGCATGTAACTACCACTTTGATATCGAGTTCTTTGCCTAATTTAATTACCAGTTCGTTAATATCTTGCTGTTCTTGGTTATGTAAAGGGTTTTTGGGATGACCGTGATCTTGAATTTCTAAATAGTAACGATCACCAAATACGGATTTAAACCACATAGCAACTTCTTTAGCTTTGTCGTACTGACCTTGCTTTAGCGCATCACCAACTTCACCACCCATACAAGCACTAAGCGCAATAATACCTTCGTTATATTGTTCAATTAGATCGTGGTCAATCCTCGGGAAATAATAATATCCTTCTAGGTTAGCAATAGTGCTCAACTTCATCAGATTTTGATAACCAGTGTGGTTCATTGCTAGCAAAATTAAATGGAATCGTTGTTTGTCTTTAACAGGGTCTTTGTCGGTGTGTTTACGGCTAGCAATATATGTTTCGATACCTATTATTGGCTTTATGTTATTAGCTTTTGCGGTTTTATAAAAATCTATAGCACCCGACAAAGTACCGTGATCAGTCATGGCTATCGACTGCATGTTGTGTTCTTTAACAAAATCAAAAAGTTGCGGTAATTTTGTTAAACCATCTAATAAACTATACTGAGTATGATTATGTAAGTGAACGTAGTCACTAGTATTTAGCTTCCCCATTACCTTTAATTATAAAGAAAAAAATCAGATAGAGCGATATTTATACCACAATTACAACGCTTATGCTTTATTTTGTACTTTCAATAGATTGAATAATTCGCTCAAAGGCCGGGCCAACAATCGGCACTTGGTCAAATAAAGATAGCACCCACACCCCAGCACCGAGAATTAGGGCTGCACCTATAATTGTACCAGCGCTAAAAAATAACCCCCTGATAAAGTTTTGTTTATAAAGTTCATGCTTACTAACATATTCAGTAGTGAATAATATTTCTAAGGCTTTTGCAGCTGATTTTGCTTCTTGTTTGTTTAATTTTTGTTTCGCCATTTTGTATTATTATGCTGATTTTAAATATTTCTTTAATTGGTCTTTGGCCTTTGTTACATCTTTTATTGCGTTTTCTAATTCTGGATTAGCGGTTTCGCCACTTCTAATTGCTGTTATGACTTCTTTAGCCTTGAACTGCGCTTTTTGGGCTACATCTATAGCTTTGTCTAATTCTTCTTTGGCTTTACCAGAGTGCTTACTGGCCTCTTTTTTGCCAGCTTCAATTAAATCATTAAGCTCACCGTAAAGTAATTTAAGCCGTTTTTCAGCCTCTGAAAAGACTTTACCAGCTGTTTCTTTGATATCTTTTCTGGTTTCTTTACCACTTTTTGGAGCAGTTAAAATACCAGCAACCAACCCAGCTGCTGCACCAATTAACGCACCAATTGCTAGTTTTTTGTTACCACTATCGTTTTCGCTTGGCATTATTTTGTTCCTTTCTTATTAGCTACCTCGGCTACTTTTGAAACAATATTACTTATTAAGCCTGTCATTGCAACCGGGCCAGCTGTCTTCCTAAAAAACCCACTTACCGCTTCTACATCATCGATAACTTCTTCAGCTTTATCAGATATAATTTGTAATCTTTTTACTAATTTATTAACATTTACAGCAATAATAATGCAAAGCACCAACAATATTGCCAGCGTGATTGATAATATAATCACTAATATTCCATATGCATCCATAAGCCTATTCTACCCTTCTTTTAATCTTTTCTCAAGGTAGGCTCTAAATTCAGGTTCTATATCTTTATGGGATAATGCGGTATCTACTAGAGCCTGGAGATATTTAGCCTTATTTCCAGTGTCATGGTAAACACCTTCAATTGTTCGGCAATAAACTGGCTGTTGTTTGCTGAGACGGTTAATCGCCTCAGATAACTCTACCTCACCACGTTCACTGAGCTTTTCTTCTTGTAAAATCGGCATGATATCTTGTGTCAACAAATAACCTCCAACCGAAGCAATATTTGATGGAGTTTTATCCGCTCCAGGTTTTTCTATTAATTCTTCAACCCTAAAGGTATTTTCATCTATTTTGTTTCCAAGCTTAACCATACCGTATTTATCAGCATCTTGCTTATCAACCTCAATAACCGATATTACCGAACCGCCAGTTTTATGATAGGCATCTAGCAATTGTTTAGCACGCGGTACTTGTGAGCGGAAAAAATCATCAGCAAAAAACACAAAAAACGGTTCATCACCAAGTAAATGCGCCGAGTTTAATACCGGACGAGCATTGCCACGCGGTTGACCTTTTTGGCGTATATAAACAAAATTGGCCATTTCGGCTATTTGCCTTATTTGATCAGCTTCTTTTTGTTTGCCCTTGGCTAAAAGCTCGTCTTCTAGCTCTACCGCACGGTCAAAATGATCTTCGATGGCTCGCTTCGTACTCCCGGTTACAATAATTATTTCTGTAACTCCGGCCGAAACGGCTTCTTCTACAATCATCTGAATTACTGGCTTATCAATAATTGGTAGCATTTCTTTAGGCATGGCTTTAGTTTGGGGTAAAAAACGAGTCCCAAAACCAGCTGCTGCAATTATAGCTTTGCGTACTGGTTTTTGATTGTTCATAAACTTAGTTCCTGCTTAATTAGTTTTTGGGCCAAGGCTGGGTTAGCCTTACCTTTAGATTGCTTCATAACTTGGCCAACCAAAAAACCAAGTACCTTATCTTGCCCGGCTTTAATATCAGCTACTGCCTTTGGGTTATTTGAAATAATATCTTTAACCACAGCTGTAAGTTCGCCCTCGTCAGATACTTGAAGTAAATCTTTTTCTTTGGCAATTGTCAGTGGTTCTCCATCATGTTTAACTAAAACTTGCAGAACTGCTTTTGCGCCAGTTGAGCTAATCTGGCTATCTGAAACTAATTGACTAAGTGTTGTTAAACTTTGTATGTCCAGTTTTGCAGTATCCCAAGTAAGTTGATCATTAATTACCATAGCTTGCACTTCAGAAGCTAACCAATTGGCTATTCGTTTAGCATCTTGGATATTAGACTTTTGGGTAATTTCATACATAAATTTACCAGCTGGCATTTGATCAACTAGTGTTTCAACAGTAGACTTGGCAAGCCCGAGCTCCTGTAATTTTGAACGAACTTGGCTTGGCAATATAGATTTGCATTCTTTGGCGGTCTTGATTTGTTGCTTATTTAAAACTACTGGCGGTAAGTCGGGTTCTGGGAAGTAGCGATAATCATGGGCTTCTTCTTTTGACCGTTGGCTAAAAGTTTTTTGTTTAGCATCGTCCCAACCACGTGTTTCTTGAGTTACAACTCCACCTTTTTCAAGCAACTCAATCTGCCTGACAATTTCATAATCAACTGACTTTTCTACACTCTTAAACGAATTGAGATTTTTAGTTTCGGTTCGGATACCTAATTCATTATTTTTGCCAACTGAAACATTGACGTCAAAGCGCATATTACCGTGATACAAATCAGCCTCAGACACGCCACTGTAACGCATTAATAGTTGCAGTTCTTTAGCATAAGCTTTGGCTTCAGCTGATGAATGGATATCTGGTTCGGACACAATCTCTAGAAGTGGTGTTCCAGCACGATTTAGATCAACTAAGCTATAATCTGCACCTGTTGGGTGCGAACTTTTACCGGCATCTTCTTCTAGGTGAGCGCGGGTAATTTTTATTTTACGGATTTTGCCGTCAACTTCAATCTGTACTTCACCACCAATTATTACAGGTTCATCAAACTGAGTAATTTGATAGCCTTTAGGGAGGTCTGGATAAAAATAATGTTTTCGATCGAATTTACTGTACTCCTGCGGATCAGTACTGAGAGCAAAAGCTGCTTGCATCGCTAGCTCAATGGCTTGTTCGTTCAAAACAGGTAATGCGCCCGGCATACCTAAACAAATATGACTAATCAAAGTATTGGGTTCGGCTTCGCGAGCGTCGTTACCAACTCCAGCAAATAATTTTGTCTTAGTTTTTAGCTGGACATGACACTCAATACCAATTGTCGGCAGATAACCTTGCTTTTCATAAATAGATAAATCCAAGCTCATAATACATCTAGGTCCTTGAGTCCTTGGCGCATACTTGATAAAGCCTCTTTAACTTCTTTTTCTTTTAACCTCATTTTAGGGTGGTCGGTTGCTTTAACCGATAACTTATGTGCATACCATATACTGTCATTATCTGTAAATATTTTTTGAGCAGCCACTAAACGTTCGCCGATATTCTTGCCTTTGTAACGTCGACGCTGTAAGGCCATATCAAGTAACTCGTCCGCCCTAGTTAAGGCAGTTGGCCAAGTTTCTTTATGTTTGCAATAATTTATTACCTCTTTCCATTTAGTTTGAAAGGTAGATTTTTTGGTCCTTTTAGGTACAAATTTTACAACCAAAAGTCCCGCCACCAAAAAAATAACTACCCCTAATAAAACCACTACTAACATTTCAAAACTCATTGTAAAATCCTCTCTGTTTGTTTGGCAATTGATAACAACTTACGGTCTGCTTTTTGCGGAGCCATTAACTGCAAACCAACTGGCATATTATGAGCAAGCCCAGCTGGAATGCTGACTGCTGGTATCCCGACTAAGTTTGCGGCTACAGTCATTACGTCTATTAAATACATAGCTAATGGGTCTTTAATGTTCTCACCAATCTTAAAAGCCGTTACTGGCGCGGTTGGTCCAAGTAAGATATCAACTTCATTAAATACAGCATTAAATTCATTAATTAATTTTGTCCGGACAGTTTGGGCTTGTTTATAATAAGCGTCGTAGTAACCACTGCTTAACACATAAGTGCCGATCATTATTCGCCGTTTGGCTTCTTTGCCAAAACCTTGGGTACGTGAACGCTCGTAACTCTGTTCTAAATCATTGGCAGTTTTATCACTAAAACCATAACGTTGGCCATCATATCGGCTCAGGTTACTAGATACTTCTGCCGGGCAAAGTACGTAATAACAAGCCAGTGCAAGCGGTAAAGATGGAATGCTAACTTCTTTAGTCTTATATCCAGCTTGGCGTAATTTACTTATTGCTTCTAGCACACGTTCATTTACTTCATCATCTAACCCATCGCCAAAATATTCTTTAATTATACCGACGGTTGGTTTTTCGGTTTCATCAAGTTGGGTGTACGGGACGTGATCGCGCTCAATAGTAGTACTGTCAAGTGGGTCGGTTCCACTCATTACATCTAGAACTATTGCAGAATCTTCAATTGTTCGAGCTATTGGACCAATCACGTCTGTGCTACTAGCCATCGCAATCACCCCACTTCGTGAAACTAGGCCGTAAGTTGGCTTAAAGCCTACAGCTCCACAAAAACTTGCCGGTAACCGAATAGACCCACCAGTGTCTGTACCAAGTGCAAACGGTGCTAATCCTAACACAACCGCTGAGGCTGAACCACCAGATGAACCACCAGGCACGCGGGTCTTATCATGCGGGTTCTTTGTGGTAAAAAAATCGCTGTTTTCGGTACTTGAACCATGCGCAAAAGCATCCAAATTAGCTTTGGCGACACATATTGCACCTTCAGCTTCTAACTTTTTAATTGATGAAGCTTGATAAGGAGCATCAAAACCTTTAAGAATATTACTCGCTGCTGTTGTTTCAGCCCCAAATGCCAAAAAGTTATCTTTAGCAATAAACGGCACACCAGCTAATCGGCCAATAGCATCGCCAGCTTTGACAGCATCGTCAATTTGTTTAGCGCGTTCAAGAGCTCGTTTTTTAATTGGAGCAATGATTGATTTATAATCATCGGCTTCATCTATTCGTTTTATCGAGTCTTGGACTAGATCTATAGCTAGTAGCTCACCTAATTGTACTTTTTCGGCAATTTCAGCTATTGATGGCCAAACTTTAAATTTAGTCATTAACCAAGTACTCGTTTTACTTTAATTTGATTATTCTCAACTGCCGGGGCATTTTTTAAGAGCTGTTCTGGGGTAACATCATAATCAACCAACTCATCTGGACGCATAACATTAGTAAGTCCGGTTACTTGCGCGGTTGGCAAGAGACCATCAACATTAACAGTTGCAAGTAGGTCAACATAATCAAGAATTTTGGTGAGTTCATCAGAGAATTCAACTAATTCCTTTTCATCAAGCTGGATTTTAGATAGTTGAGCCAATCTTAATACATCAGTAACAGTAAGTTTTGCCATTTAAATTAGTATAACAAAAAATTTAAACAAATGCTTGCATAAAACTAACACAGTGGTATAAGATGTGTTTAAGCATTAGCAAGCAAAGGAACTTGTAATGGCGCAATTAATGAATCCAGAAAACTATGATTCGCAACAGCGGATAGTAGAATTAAGCGCCAAAAACCCAACCGTCAACCCTAACCTAGAAGATCTATTAAATACGCCATTGCCTGACTACTATCAAGGCGTTGAGTCTATGACTACCAAGCGCCGAGAAGAACTTGACACTCAGCATGGTCGTTATTGGGAACGCTTGGTGACTATGAGCGATGGCCACCAGCATACCGAACTAATTGGTTTATCAAATCTACCTGATGCCAACGAACTGGTTGTTTCTATTCCGGCATGGTGGACGCGTCTTGATGGAGGACTAAATAAACTAACTAGTGATCATTTTCTTGAGCAAGGCAGGCACACCTTAACTAAAGGTGTGACTGAAAACCGTTTGGCAGCTCTATCACGAGGGGCTCATGACCTTCATGCTAGCCTTGACCACAACAACCAAGGTTTAGAATATTATTTTGATGCATCTAATATATTGGTTCACGGAGATTCCAACGGTGCCATGCAAGGTACCGGCATATTAGTTTACGCCGAAGAACACAACCGTGATGTCTCTGATGCCTTTTTAGTTGACCCATGTATTGTCCATAAAATTGGTCGATTAGATGTCCAAAAATTTATTGATCACCCATCGTATTTACCAAAAGAAATTCTAACTATAACTCGCCATATTATAAAAACTGTCCAGCATCCAGAATTAGATATTAGTGAATTCGCAAAAACTATAGAATCTAACCCTAAACGCTTACTGGGCAACGTTATGTTAACTCAAGCCTTGTTTAGTGGTGAATTTGGATTATTATTAGCTAATTTACCAGCTGAGCAACGAGTGCATTTTGTCTTGTTCAACCACAGTTTAGCTAATCAAAAATCCAGAATGTTACAAATCTTAGATACTAGCCCAGCTAATACTACCTCAGAAATCCGCCCTGGCACTCACACCTCAATTGCTGACCCTCAAGTTATTAAAGACAAGGTTAATTATCTTACTTCCGAGCGACAGTTATCTCTCATTACTTAAAGTTTATTTTTAATTTCGGCAATCAAATCCCGCAAGTCTGCTGCTTTTTCAAATTCTAAATTAGCTGATGCTAAGTCCATTTGAGAGGTTAAATCTTTAATCATAGATGCATATTCATCTTTTGGAATCTTTTTAAGGTCGAGTTTTTTCTTTTTTGTTAAATCTTCATGAGTTGACATTCGATCTTCAATAGCCTTAGCAACACTCTGTGGCGTAATACCATGCTTTTGGTTGTAAGTTTCTTGAATTACCCGACGACGGTTTGTTTCATCTATTGCTCGTTTCATACTACCAGTTATTACATCAGCATACATCAAAACACGGCCTTCTAAATGGCGTGCTGCTCGACCAATAGTTTGCACTAGTGCTGGTTCGCTACGCAGGAATCCTTCTTTATCAGCATCTAGTATTGCCACTAAACTAACTTCTGGCAAATCAATACCCTCTCGTAGCAAATTAATACCAACCAGCACATCATAGGTCCCTAGCCGTAATTCACGTAAAATATCTGTCCTCTCAAGGGTGTCAACCTCACTATGAAGATACGTTACTTTAATGCCGAGCTCTTGCAAATATTCAGTTAAATCTTCGGACATGCGTTTAGTAAGAGTAGTCACTAATACTCTTTGGTGTTTATTTATAGTGTCCCTAATCTCGGCAATCAAATCATCGACTTGCCCGGCAACCGGCCTTACCTCCACCTTTGGATCGAGTAAGCCTGTTGGGCGAATAACCTGTTGTACGGGCTTCGGACTCCTAGATAACTCATATTCAGCTGGTGTCGCACTGACATAAATAATCTGATTTACATGTCGCTCAAATTCAGTGAATCTTAACGGCCGATTATCAAGCGCACTAGGCAATCTAAAACCATGTTCAACTAAAATTTCTTTTCGAGCTCGGTCACCGTTATACATGCCTCTAACTTGTGGTAAGGTCATGTGAGATTCATCAACAAACAACAAATAATCATCCGGGAAATAATCTAGCAAAGTAGCTGGTTGCTCACCTTCTTCGCGGTTGGTTAGGTATCGGCTATAATTTTCAATACCCTTAACAAAACCTGTTTCTTCTAGCATTTCTAGGTCAAAATTAGTTCTCTGTTCTAACCTTTGGGCTTCAAGTAATAAACCATTTTTACGAAAATGATTTAAGCGTTCGTCCATTTCACTACGTATTTTACCGATTGCAACCTTCAATTTTTCTTGCGGTGTTACATAGTGTGAACTCGGGAATACGGTTATATTTTTTGGTTTGGCCAATACTTCACCAGTTAATGGGTCTAGCTTGCTAATAGATTCTACCTCATCACCAAAAAAATCCACCCTATAAGCTACTTCTTCACTAGCTGGGAAGATATCAACCACATCACCTCTAACCCTAAATGTTCCCCGATGAAAATCAATATCATTGCGCTGATATTGAATATCCGTTAGTTGCCTAAGTAATTTATCGCGGACTCGGCGTTCGCCAGCTTGAATCTTCAACGACATCCCACCATAATCATCAACCGAACCAATTCCATAAATACAGCTTACACTGGCAACAATCAGCACATCTCTACGTGAGAGCAATGAGTCGGTAGCTGCATGACGCAACCTATCAATTTCTTCATTGATTTGACTATCTTTTTCAATATATGTATCACTCCGGGCAATGTAAGCCTCGGGCTGATAATAATCAAAATAACTTACAAAATAATGAACAGCATTGTTCGGGAAAAATTGCTTAAACTCATTATAAAGTTGGGCTGCTAGTGTTTTATTGTGGCTAAGTACCAAAGTTGGGCGTTGAACTTGTTGGACTATATTAGCCATTGTAAAAGTCTTACCACTACCGGTTACACCTAGCAAAACCTGTTCTTTTTCGGCTTTATTTAGACCATTTGTAAGCAATTTGATAGCTTCCGGTTGGTCACCGGCTGGCTTATATTTAGATACCAGTTTAAACTTATTCACCCAAATATTATATCAGCAGTTTGTCAGCCTTTGTGTTCATTGCGTTTTAAATACCAGTTAGATACTTTATCGGTTAAGTCAATGTCTTTAGTTTCCTCGTCTAACATGGCAATTATTTTTTCAACTAAACGTTTTGGGTTTTCATCAAAAATTACATACTTTTTACTTGGCGGTTCTAAAGTTTCCATTAAAATTGGAATAACATCAGCTGTACCGCCACTACCAATCAAGACTCCGCAGGGCATCCTAGATTCAAGGGCGGTTGTAAATTCATGCAAACTCCCAAATCTACCACCTACAGTTATAATCGCATCACTTGACTGCACCAAATGTATATCGCGCCCCACATAATGCATGCCAGTAAAGTTCACAAAATCAAAAACCCCTATTGGTAGTCTGTACTTATAAAGATGCTCTCTGAGGCTACTAGCGGGTGAAAAACCAATGCTCATTCCGCCAGCTTCCTTAGCGGATTTAGCTACTAAATAAGGTAATCCTACCGTTGCACCAGTAGTAGTTATGTGACCGGCCTTAGCAATAGTTGCACCAACTTCTTCTGCTAATTCTGCAGAAGATTCTACTGTTTTGCCAGATGCCGCCCCAGATACACAAATTGAATATTTCATTATACTTTTAGTTCTTCTGGTTTTATCATGTCGTTATCTAGTTGGGCCAAAACTTGTTGCTCTAAATTCTTTTGACCCATATAACGAATAAATATCTCGTTCCATAACGCTTCTCTAAAATGATAAATCGCTCGCTCGGCATAAGGGCTTTGGTTGACATAACTAGCGGCAACATAAAGCATATTCAGTTTTACTGGTCGCATATCTTTATCCATCAAGCCAACATAGTCCATATCTCGCCAAAAACCTAACTCAGGGTCTAACTCATATAACAAATCTTCTGCACGGCGCCAATGCAAATCTTCTGGTTGTACGTGTGGCTCAAAAATTTCCGGGTGATTTTCATGCTCCAACTTACCAAAATAACGCTGAATAACCCGCCAGTGAATATTACTACCGGCCATTACGGCCGATTTGCCAGGGTCGGCAATTAACGTTTCAACAATTACCTTACCAAAATGTGGCTTAACCTGTTGTAATTTAAAGAATGCCGAATACAATCGAATTTCATTTAAATAATGAAACAATAATGGTAGCGTAAAAATAGCAATGCCCCGTAATTTTGCTTCAGCAGTAACCGGGAGCATTAATATAACCCCAAGCTCTTTAAGATGAGTTATATTATGCCTTTTTTTGTGAATAAATGGTGCAGCTATATCACCCCACCGCTCAATGCTCATTTCAACTATTTCTATTTGTCGCGTTTCGAAATCTTGTGGTTTTAAGGTTTTATATTGTTCGTTAAATTTATTTAACCATTCGGGAGTTTCTGCAAATCGAAGAGCACCATAAATTTCACCTAAGTTTTCTTGCTTAAGCATACTGTCTACAGACCTGTAGCCTAGGTGTTTCATAATTGCCGTTGGTGGAGTTTTTTTAAGCATGGCCTTAGCAACTGATTTTTTAAGTACCCAGCAACTTTTTGGTGTATCCACCCGTTCCCATGCTTTGCGCATCAAGGGCATCAACTCACTTGCGTTATTTGGATCTTTCCCGCCAATTTTGCGGACCAACCGCTTATCATGGTCTTCTATTTTTGCCATCAATGCTGAGTGGAGTTCTCTCGGAGAAGTATCGTCTGGATCAAGCCCAAGTTCTTCGATTTTTAGGCGAATTACACCGACAATTTCAGCCGTTAATCTGACATCTGCACTTGGGTTTCCACTAGCTTGCTCAAGTTGTTTTAAGCTCATACCAAATAGTGGTTCTTTGGCTCCTAAAAGTTCTGATAATAATCGTGACATACTTCTAATAGATTAGCATAAGCAACATACATTAGTAAATTTAAATACCTGTTATTAATGTTTAAACTATTAGGGTAGCGGTGAAAAATAATAATTATGCGAACACTTTTCTAATAGCGTCTTATGCTGGTAGATTTTGATGGTACAACCCTGCCAATAGTTAATGAAAACCTATAAGAAAATAACGGCAATGAAACATATTTTAAATGATGCAAGTAAGTATAATCCTGAGCTGCTGACGGATCTATTTTAATCAATGGCGCCCTATGCTTTCTGTAATCATAAAACGTATATAGTGCTACGGCTAGCATTACTGACCCTATTAATACGGCCAGGCCTGAATATGCACCGGTTTTTGCCAATTCTGGACTACTAGCAGAAGTCTTACTTTCTTCGCTATTTGCATTACTGGCTTGTCCCGTCTGCCCTGGATCTGGTGTAGTTGTATTATTTGGAGGTGCTACAGCTTGCTCGATAGAAAATATTTGCACATAGCTATTGATGTGGTCAGAAACATACAATCTACCATCCCCCACATCAAGTCCAAACGCTTTGTTAAACATACCCGGGCCTGATCCAGTTGTGCCAATTTGCCGAATATAGTTATAAGGCGCTGAACCATCAAATACCTGAACCCTCTCATTGCCCCAGTCAGCTACGTATACAAGACCGTCCAAAAACTCAATACCTACAGGATTTTCAAACTGACCGTCACCGATTCCATTACTCCCAAAACTATCTATGTACGCATAAGTATCACTGTTATAGATTTTTACTCGAGAGTTATACCCATCGCTCACAAAGACACGTCCGTCGTCACTAACCGACACGTCGAAAGGGTTTTCAAACTGGGTCAACCCCGAACCCTGCGTGCCAAACTGAGCCAAGGGTGTGCCGTCATCACCAAAAACTTGTATTCTATGATTTGCACTATCGGCTACAAATAACTTTACAAAAGGTGTCTGACTAAAAGCTAAGCCAGTTGGCCAGCTAAACTGGCCTACTCCTGACCCGCTAGATCCAAATTCATTTAATAATGTTCCGGCTTCTGAATAAATCTGAACCTTGCCATTCGTTGGTGAATGATTTGTTAAGTAGATGTTGCCGTTAA
>CAZSVQ010000027.1:0-12207 GCA_964610345.1 uncultured Candidatus Saccharibacteria bacterium
ACGGACTCAGGTTAAATTTTAGCCATGGCACAAATGAAGAACGATTACAACAAATCGACTGGATACGTCGTGCAAGTAAGGCTTATGGCAAACCTGTAGCAATCATTCAAGACTTGCAAGGGCCAAAAATACGTTTAGGTGACTTTGACGGTATTATCAACGTAAGAGCTGGTCAAAGCCTGCAGTTTAAGTTTAAAGCTGATTATGCACGGTCGGGCTTTATACCTACACAATACGATTTAAGTAAAAAGGTTAAACGGGGCGAGAGATTGTATCTTTATGATGGCAAAATTCAAACAAAAGTTACAAGCGTAAGTAATGGTGTTGTACATGCCCGCGCAGATAATGACGGCATTTTAATTAAGCGTAAAGGAATCAATTTGCCAGATACAGATTTTGCTGGTGATATTATTACTTCTAAAGACAAACAAGATATAGCGTTTAGTTCTACCCAAGATATTGATTATATCGCTTTAAGTTTTGTGCAGTCGGCCTCGGATATTGGGCGACTACGGCGCATGTTAAAAAACCTAGGTAGTCACGCCAAGATAATTGCGAAAATTGAAACCAAAGCAGCAATTGAGAATATAGAATCAATAATCCAGGAGGCTGATGCAGTTATGGTTGCTCGCGGAGATCTGGCGATAGAAACATTACCAGAATCTGTCCCATTAGAACAGCGTAATATTATCGGACTGGGCTTAAGATATAAAAAACCTACAATTGTCGCCACTCAAATGCTGGCAAGTATGACAAATTCACCAGAACCATCTCGTGCTGAGGTTTCCGATGTAGCAACTGCGGTAATTGTTGGTGCTGACTGTGTGATGTTGAGCGATGAAACAGCTAGCGGTAAATATCCAGTCGAGGCAGTGCAAGTCATGAAACGTGTAGTGACTTACACAGAAGATAATTCTAAAATTAAAGCACAGTTTCCGGCATATGAAGAGCACACTAGGCAGAGTGCCATATCTGGTGCGATTATTTCGCTAGCTAAAGAGGTTGGCGCTAAAGCGATTGTGGCGGAGACAAAATCTGGTGTAACCGCAACCCAAATTGCGTCTTACCGACCAGAGATTCCGGTCATTGCTGTGACGTCGGATATTTTTGTCGCCCAGCAGCTTGCAATAGTTTATGGTACCAAAAGCTATGTTCGGCCAGTCGATCAGTACGCGGCAACAAAATTAACTAATTGGCTCAAACAAAAAAAAGTTTTGATGAGTGGTGATATTGTTGTGACAGCTTCTGGTAAGTATCCTGGTGTTGTTGGCACAACCGATACTATTAAAGTTCGTGTGCTAAAATAGAAAATAATTTTAAAAACTAACTCAGATTTTATTATTTTTGATACAATAGATACTAGATAGGGTGGAGTATTCCTTGAATTTTACTAAAAAGACTATTAAAGATATAAATTTACAGGGTAAGACCGTTTTGCTGCGAGCAGATTATAATGTGCCGCTAACCAAAGACGGGCGTATCAGTGATGATTATAGAATTAAAAAATCATTACCCACTATTGAATATTTAATAAAACAAAATTGCAAAGTAGTAGTTTGCTCGCACCTGGGGCGACCTGACGGCAAACGGAATCTTGATTACAGCCTAGCAACAGTAGCTAAACAGCTTGGTAAACTGCTTGATAATAGAGTATATTTTGTTGCCGATACCATTGGTGATACTGTTAAAAAATCAATAGAACACCTTAAGCAGGGTGAAGTGTTGCTGCTAGAAAATTTACGCTTTTATCCTGGCGAAGAATCCAATGACGAAGATTTTGCTAAGCAACTCGCAAGTTTGGCAGATGTATTTGCAGAAGACGGTTTTGGGATTGTTCACCGAGCACACGCATCAACCGAAGGTGTGACGCATTATTTACCAAGTGTGGCTGGATTGTTACTTGAAAAAGAGGTAGCAACTATTAACCAAGTTTTAATTAAGCCAAAACGCCCGTTGATGGCAATTGTTGGTGGAGCCAAAGTATCCGATAAGATTGAAATATTAGAAAAGTTTATTAAGTTAGCCGATATTGTTGTAGTTGGTGGAGCTATGGCAAACACTTTTCTTAAAGCCAAAGGTATAGATATTGCTAAAAGTTTGTCTGCTCCTGAAGACGTACCACTAGCTAAAGATATAATGCGCCAAGCAGAGATAGAGGCTAAAAAACGTCAATTTACGTTTTATTTACCACAAGATAGCGTGGTGGCTAATAAAATTGATAAAACTGCTAAAACGCGGATTGTAGATTGGGATGCGCATGTTTTTGCAACGCTAGAAAACTATCCAAGTCGCCCACCTCGAGAAGCCGGCAAACTAAAAACGGACGAGATCATACTTGATATTGGGCCGTTTTCTGGCGCGTTTATTGCTGGGAGTATGCAAATGGTTAATACAGTGGTTTGGAATGGCACAATGGGTGTGACTGAAACTCCGGCTATTGACGGGCCGGTCGGGCCATTTGCTCATGGTACTGAAATAGTTATTGAGGCGCTGATGGGTGAGTTTGGGCATCGTCCGTTTAGCTTGATTGGCGGTGGTGATACATCGGGCTATATAGAAGAACGAGGATTGGTAGATTGTTTTGATCATGTTTCTACTGGGGGTGGTGCAAGCCTTGACTTGTTGGCAGGTAAAAAATTACCAGGCTTAGAAGCTTTAAAGGATAAATAGGGTACAATTTGTATATGACAAAACGTAAATTAATAGTCGGCAATTGGAAAATGCACCTCAATACCGCACAAGCTAGTTTATTAGTGCATAGATTACACGAGCGAATAAAGATTTACCGTAATATTGAAGTTGTGTTATCTCCGAGTACTTTGGTGTTGCAACCGCTGAGTTTACAGATTGATCGTCGCAAGTTCCGTCTCAGCGCTCAGAATGCTTATCATAAAGATGACGGTGCTTATACTGGTGAAGTTTCATTTACTATGCTCAGGGACCTTGCACATTATTGTATTATTGGTCATTCAGAGCGAAGACTTTATTTTAAAGAAGATCTTGACCTCATTAGAGACAAGGTTGCAGCGTGTGTACGTAATGAAATCACACCAATTTTGTGCATAGGTGAAACTCACACCGAACGTCGAGCAGGTGAAACCAAACGAGTACTCCATGATCAAGTGGTGACCGCTTTAAGTAATTTAACAGCGCATGAAGTCGGTGAAATGGTTATTGCCTACGAGCCAATTTGGGCTATCAGTACGTTTGGTGGCGAGCTTGCAAAACCAACCCAAGCCAAAGAAGCGATGGATTTTATTCGACAACAAATTAGTGATCTATACGGCAGAAAAGCAGCTAAAAATATTAGGATACTTTACGGCGGTAGTGTAGATGATCAAATTGCTCGGGGTTATCTTGAGTTAGACGGTTGTGATGGGGTTTTAGTTGGCGGGGCAAGTATCAATTATCATAAATTTGCCAGTATCGTAAACTCTACTTACAAAATGTTACACGATAAGGGTGCAGATGAATAATCAAGACAATGAGCCAAAACATATGGATGCCACCAAACCCGGCGTTGCTCCCGTTAGTCACACGTCAAAGCCAGCTTTAGTTAGCTCTCCGCAACTGCCATATGATCCAATGATGCGCGATTCTGATATAAAACCGCTAGAAAATCAAATTCAAGATCATAAAAAAATAAACTTACAACCAACCACTACCAAAACCGAATTAGAAAAAGAACAGCAAGCAGAAAAACCAGAATCAAAATCAGACACAGAACAATCGCAAGCAACTGAAGGCAGTCAAGAACTGCCAGAGGGTGTAATTGAAAATAAAAATCCAATAATTGACCAACAAGCAGAAAAAATACAAGAATTAATAGATAAAAAAACTTATAATCTTCCAATCAAACCAACAAAATCTAAAATTATGTTAATTATCGGCATAGTATTAACGGCTTTAATTGCAATAATTGGTATAGTTTTTGCCATTTTTACCATAATTTAAATACACTAACTCCTAAAGTGTTAAAATAGTTTAGTGATACAAACACTTCTAGAAGGTTTAAATGATGAACAAAAACGGGCCGTACAAACTACTGACGGACCGCTATTAATATTAGCTGGTGCAGGTTCTGGTAAAACCAAAACGCTTACACATCGCATTGCTTATTTAATAGCAAAAAATCTTGCTACACCGTACAATATTTTAGCCGTCACATTCACCAATAAAGCGGCGCGTGAAATGCGTGAGCGTACTGCAAAATTATTAGGCGAAAACCCAGACAACCGTTCATTCATGCCTTATTCTGGAACTTTTCATTCGATTTGCGTCAGAATTCTACGTATGAGCGGCGAGCAAGTAGGGATTGCGAGTAATTTTGTAATTTTTGACGAAACAGATAAGCAAAATGCAATTAAAAAAATAATCAAAGTACTCAGTATAGAAGAAAAAAGCTTTCCGGCTAGGACTGTCGCTAGCGTCATCAGTAACGCAAAAAATGAATTAGTATCGCCAGACGAATATAAAAATATCGCCAAAGGCGCCATGCAAGAAACGGTTGCTAAGATCTACCCTCGGTACCAAACCTTACTCAAAGAAGCTAATGCTCTAGATTTTGATGATTTGATAACCAAAACGGTTAATATGCTACAAAAAAGTGAAAATGTGCGCGCAAAATGGCAAAATCAATTTAAATATATCATGATCGACGAATACCAAGACACCAATGCAGCTCAGTATAAATTAGTTAAATTATTAACTGGGTCACACAACAACATAGCCGTAGTTGGGGACGATTGGCAATGTCTACTCCCTGATAGTTTGATTGAGACCAAAGACGGTCCTAAGAAAATAAAAGATGTGAAGAAGGGTACCTTAATAAGATCGGCGGCGGGGTATGGAAAAACGCATTATTTTTCTGTTACAGCAAACAAGAAATCACAATTTAAGGGTAAGCTTTTAAAAATAACCACCCTGTCTGGCCGAGTTATTAACTGTACACCAAATCATATGCTTTTCTCTCGCTGGGAAGCGACTAAGTCGTACTTTGTGTATTTGATGTATTCGGCCTATCATGGCTATCGAATTGGGGTCACTAAAGGTATGCGATTTGATGGCAAAAAGGATGATATCGGTTTAAGAGTACGTGCCAACCAAGAGCGTGCTCAGAAAATGTGGGTTATTAAAGTTTGCAAGACTAGGGAGGAGGCACTCTACAATGAGGCACTTATAGCGTATAGGTACGGTATTCCAATGCTTGTCTTTCATGCGTTTTCTAATAGGGGGATGCAGTTTAAGCAAGAGCACATTGACGCTATATATAAGCAGATCGACACACATTCTCGTGCCAGTGAATTAATGTCAGATTTTGGGTTAGTTGATGAATATCCACACTTTTCTCCTCAAGCAACAACAAGAAACGGTAAAAATCGAATAATCCTTAATATAGTATTATTTGGAGATAAACGAATATCAACTAAAAGTCCATGGTCTGCAAGTAGGCTTTCTGTCAACACAACTAAAAAGCGGGATCTTATAGAATTCGAGGAACTCGGATATAGCGTACGGGCTGGTAAAGCAGGAACATACCGGTCAGAGGTTCATAAGCTAGACTACGGTCAAATTGAAAAAGCTTATGAATCAGTGTTAACACATACCAAGTTAGATATGCAAGTTGTAAAATACGCATTTTTAACAGATAAGAAATTTATGTTTACGCCAGCTTCACATCTGTACCCTGGTATGCTTTTGCCGGTGGTGAAAGATGGTGGTGTGTTTGGAGAGCAGATTAAATCAGTTGATCTTATCGATTACATCGGTGATGTCTACGATCTTGATATTAAGGATGTCCATAATTATGAGGCAGATGGTATTATCGTTCATAATTCAATCTATAGTTGGAGAGGTGCCGATTTTAGAAATATTTTAAATTTTGAACGTGATAATAAAAAAACTACCATTATAAAGTTAGAACAGAATTACCGGAGTACCAAAAAGATTTTGGATGCTGCCCACGCAGTAATTACTAAAAATCAACAACGGTCAGATAAAAAACTTTGGACTGCGGAGCCTGATGGTCATGCAGTGCAAATTGTTCAAGTTGCTCATGAGCGAGCTGAGGGTGAGGCAGTTGTTAGGCGTATTAAAACGGCAGTAGACATCAATGCTCGTAGCTATAAAGATTTTGCAATTCTTTATCGGACAAACGCCCAAAGTCGGTCAATAGAAGAATCGCTGGTGCAGTATGGCATTCCGTACAAAATAGTTGGCGGTGTACGTTTTTATGACCGTAAAGAAATTAAAGATATTATGGCTTATCTGAGGTTAATATATCAGCCGGAGGATATTATCAGCTTTGAGCGGATAGTAAATGTGCCAACCCGGGGAATCGGTACAAAATCTTTACAAAACTTTTTACAGTGGAAACAAGAGTATGGGTTAACTTTGCTTGACGCTCTGATTACTGCAGGACAATGCACCGCTGTTACTTCCAAGGCTCGAAACGGATTACAAGAGTTGGCAGATATTGTCATAAGTTTGCGGTCAGTGATGCCTGATACGGCTGTAGCCAGCATAATCGAATCATTAGTTGGAAGGTTAGATTATTATAATTATTTAAATGATGGCACTATACAAGGTGAATCAAGACAAGAAAACGTTAAAGAACTATTAACTGTTGCCGAGCAGTATCAAGATTTGGGGCTAGATGGATTTTTAGAAGAAGTTAGCTTGGTAAGTGATATTGACCAAGCTGATTTAAGCGGAAATGTGGTAACTTTAATGACACTACATAGTGCCAAAGGCCTTGAGTTCCCGGTGGTATTTATGGCTGGTATGGAAGAAACAATCTTCCCGCATTCACGTGCACTATACGATCAGCATGAAATGGAAGAAGAGCGTAGACTTTGTTATGTTGGCATGACTCGGGCCCGAGAAGAGCTATATATGATTCATGCTAGCGCTCGGATGCTGTACGGCGGCATGCAACATAACCCACCATCACGCTTTTTAAGTGAGATTGATGCTGAATCAATTATTGAAAACAGTTTTTTGCAAAACAATAGTAGTTTTATGCAAGATTTTAACGAACCAATAATTACCAGCGATCAATCAGATGAACCTCGTTATGTCCCAGAACTTTATGAAGGCGATGGAGTTAAACATCAGATTTTTGGGCTCGGTACGGTACTTGAACTTGACGGAGATGTCGCTACAATTTACTTCAAGGGTAAAGGTAGTAAAAAAATCAACATCGCTTTTGCTAGTATTGAGAAGTTGAAATGATTATTTGGAAAGTTATTGGAAGGCTCGGATTTTGGCTAGCCTGGCCAATTTTTAAGTTGAAATTACGCACTACAACTAGAACGCGGGTTATTATTCAGCACCATAATCAAATTTTAGTTGTCAAGAACTGGCTTGGTAGTGGTAAATGGGGTTTGCCTGGCGGCGGAGTAAAGATTAATGAAGATTCATTAACATCGGCTTTACGAGAAGTAAAAGAAGAGGTGGGTTTTACTCTTAAACGAAAAGACTGTAATAAATTGGGTAATTTTGAGTATCAAAGTAATGGCTTGACCTTCGTGTACTCCTTGTATAAAGTCCGTATCAACAAAGTAACAGATATAAAAAGACAAAAGTTAGAAATAACTGAAGCGCAGTGGATAGATACAGAGCTGTTAAGTGCAGAAAACTCGGCTAGTGATGTGCTCCAGGCTTTAAAGGTAATAAAGTAATAGTTTGCTACAATAATAGTAGCTAAAACTTGGTATTTAGTTTTAGTGGCGTAAGTATGAATAATCAGTTAGCTAAAAAATCAAACCAGTCAAAGTTGTGGTCGCTCAAAAATCATCCATTTATAGTACCAGTGGTAACATTTTTAGTGCTATTTTTTATAACAATGATAGGAGTTGTGATCCTTGGTAGTGGCTCTACTGTTGGACCAAGTGATTCAAGAATTGTAACCGTTTATGTTGATAACCAAAAACAAATTTTGCCCACTAGAGCCAAGACAGTACAAGACTTACTTGATCGGTTAAACATAAAAATTAATGACGGTGATGTGGTTGAGCCAGCATTAGATTCGGCAATTGTAAGTGATAATTTTAATGTAAATGTTTATCGTTCACGTCCGGTTATGATTATCGATAATGATAAAAAAATTGTAGTAAATTCCGCCGATCAATCACCCAGAATAGCCGCCCGTAATGCTGGCATAGTGGTTTATCCAGAGGACGAAGTAACGCCAGAAGCCCCAGAGAACTTACTTGGAGAAGGAGTGGTTGGAGAGCGCTATGTAGTAAATCGAGCGACACCCCTAACGCTAATTTTGTACGGTAATGTTAGCGGCTTGAGAACACAATCAAAAACAGTCGGTGACTTACTTAAAGAAAAAAATATTGAGATATCGTCCAGTGATACCGTTGCGCCATCGGCGGATACTCCGCTCCGTGATGATATGAAAGTGACAATTACGCGTGAGGGTCAACAAATAGCAACCGCTGAAGAAGAAATTGCCCCACCAATTGAGCATGTTGACGACCCAAACATTATTCGCGGTGAAACAGTTGAAAAGGAGCCTGGAGCACCCGGTAAAAAGGTGGTAACTTACGAGATAAAAACAGAAAATGGTCTAGAAGTAAGCCGTACTAAACTCCAAGAAATTATTACCATACAACCACAACGTAAATTGGTTGCCAGAGGTACCAAAGTAGTTATTAGCAACCCGTCAGAAAACGTTAAAATTGGTGAACAATTGGCAGCTGGTAGAGGCTGGACAGGTGAGCAGTGGTATTGTTTGTATCAACTGTGGCAAAAAGAATCGGGCTGGAGTACTACAGCAGGTAATCCAAGTAGTGGCGCATACGGGATACCACAAGCATTGCCGGGTGGCAAGATGGCAAGCGCAGGTGCTGACTGGGCAACCAACCCAGCGACTCAAATTACGTGGGGTATGGGTTATATTGCCGGGCGCTATAGTACACCATGTTCTGCTTGGTCAACATCACAGGCCAGAGGTTGGTATTAGTTGACTATGGCTAAACTTCCGTTGGCTAAAAAATCACTAGGGCAACATTGGCTTGAGGATGATACATGCTTAGATGCTATGGTACAGTCAGCACAGGTTGTAAGTAGTGATACAATTTTAGAAATTGGCCCCGGCACAGGGACTTTAACAGATAAACTTATTTCTACTGGAGCAAATATACTTGCACTAGAGTTTGATCAACAAAGGCTTCAAGAACTCAAGCGCAAGTACAACAAGGTTGGAAATGTACAATTAATAGCAGGCGATATTAGAAGATTTGATTTTGCAAATTTGCCAAAAAACTACAAAATTGTCGCTAATATACCGTATTATCTAACAGCAAATTTACTCAGAATTTTAACTGATATTAGCAATCAACCAGAAATTGCGGTGTTGCTTGTACAAAAAGAAGTTGCCCAAAAAGTTGTTGCCAAGCCAGGTGATTTGAGTCAAGTTGCAATATTCACGCAAGTTGTATTTCAGCCAACTTTGGATATGATTGTACCCGCACAGCTTTTTATACCACCACCAAAAGTGGATTCTCAGATTTTGATTTTGACAAAAAGACAAACCCCACTGTTTAGTATTAACGATGTGTTTACACGTGTAGTAAAAGCTGGGTTTAGCGAAAAACGTAAAAAGCTACGTACCAGTCTGTCTGGTGGACTCGGGATTAGTAAGTTAGATGCCGAAGTATTGCTTCAAAAAGCTAACATCAATATAGATGCTCGTGCTCAAGAGTTGGAGTTAATCCAATGGCACAAACTAAGCCTATTTTTGTAGTTTTGCTCCACAAGTTATAAAATTAGAATGTTTTACAAGATTATTAATATTGAAAGTACATTGTGGAATTAGCAAATATTGATACATTGATTCAAAAAATAGCTATTATGCTTGCTAGGCAAAATGATAAAATTTTGCAGTATAATTTAGGTATTGGTTATTCACAGTATAAAATATTAAACGTCTTACAAGCGAGCCCAGGCATAAAACAAAAACAAATTGCGATTCAACTTGGCCAAACTGAAGCCAGTATCAGTAGGCAAATTAAAATCATGTATGGCGATGGTTTATTGCAAGCAATACCTCAACCCGAAGATCATAGAGTACATTTAGCAACTTTAACTACTCGCGGCCAGCGTATTTGTGATGATGCTCAAAAATTATTAAAAATTGAAAGTGAAAAATTACTAAATCAATTTTCCGATCAAGAACAAGCCACACTTGTAAAAATACTAAAAAGAATTCAAGATTTTTTGGAATAATAATGGCAAACTATAAAGGGCATATTGGTGGAGCGGTTGCAACTTGTATGATTTTTGTTTTATTGGTTATGTTATTGCCGGTTGCTTGGCTAGCCAAAACTGGCGGCATACTTAGTGACTGGCAGATGGTAGCAGGGCTTTTTGTAGTGGCAATGTTATTTGGTTTATGGCCAGATATTGATACAAATTCAAAAGCTCAAGATATATTTTTTGCAGTCGCATTTGTGCTAGATATTCTATTGATTGCAACTGGGTATCTTGGAGCTGCAGCTTATCTTGGCCTACTAGCCATGACGCCAATTATTGGCAAACACCGTGGTTGGACTCATAAAAAATGGGCAATGATAATTATTCCTTTGCCAATGTTGGTGGTACCGTATTTGTACCAACCAGATAATTTTATTGCTGGGATTTTATTTTATGGTGCTGCGGTGGCCGGGTATTTTAGCCACTTATTGCTAGATGGTCTTATTGTTAAAAAATTTAGAATAAAAAATTGACCAAAAGAGTATAATTAATATATAAAAGGAGAAATTATGAATAAGAAAATCGTTATTGGAATAATAGTAATGGTGGTTTTGGCGCTGGGAGTGGGAGCGTGGTACTTCACACAAAAAGATGAAACAATCACACCAAATACAGCAACCACTCAACCTGCTAATCAAGAGCAGCAAACAGAAACAAGTTCACCAAAAACTATTAACGGGCTTATGTCTGCTGGAGCAAATAAAAAATGCACGTTATCAACTACAGATGGTAACGCCCAAGTATCGGGGACTATATACATTGCCGGGGCTAAGAAAATGCATGGAGAATACACAACAACTAGCGAAGGTAAAAATACCGTAAGTAATATGATAATTACTAAAGATGTTCAATATTTTTGGTCGCCAGACAGCAAGCAGGGTGTAAAAATTAACCTAAGTGAAGCGACTGTTAATAATCAACAACAAACTAGTCAGCAAAATCCGGGTGGGATAGATACTGATAAGGAATATGACTTTTCATGCTCGGACTGGACGGTTGACGAGGCAAAGTTTGTGGTACCGGCAGACGTAAACTTTATGGACTTTTCTGGGATTCAGCAACAACTTAACCAATAATTGTAAAATACAAAGTGATTTTTACTGATAAGCTTCTTCATAAATGGCTAAAAGTACCATATACATTAAACGTCGATGATATTAAACCAAAAACCAAACCAAAGCAAACAGTAATATTGATTCATGGTATAGGCAACAACAAAAAAACCTGGCAAGAGCTTACTAGTCGTATGCCAAAAGATATACGCATTGTGGCGATAGATTTATTGGGTTTTGGCCAGTCACCAAAACCTGATTGGGCTGTATATGACGCTAAAACTCAAGCTCGCTCAATAGTAACCACTTTAGTAAAATTAAGAGTTTTTGGCAAAGTCGTTATTGTGGGGCATTCATTAGGGTCTTTAGTGGCAATTGAGGTAGCGAAACAGTTCTCACCAGTTGTTTCAAAATTAATATTATGTAGTCCACCGTTATATAAACCAGAAGACAAAAGAAATACAGATTTATTTTCTGGCGATAAACTTTTAACACAAATGTATGAAAAAGCAATTGAGCACCCAAAAACTTTTATTAAGGTTACGGATTTACTGACTAAATATAAAATTACTGATAAAAGTTTTAAAGTAAACGAGTCTAATATTGGAACGTATATGGCAACATTGCAATCTTCAATTATAAACCAAACGGCTTTAAGTGACGCACAAAAGCTTGAAATACCAATTCTAATATTACAAGGTAAATTTGACCCACTAGTTATTTCAAAGAATGTGAAAGAACTGGCTGATAAAAATGATATGATAAAAATTAAGAGCTTAACTGCAACTCACGAGCTATCTGAAAAATATTTTAATTTGATTATTGAAGAATTAGACGGTTCACTGAACGAACCCAGAACAACTAGCCCGTAGGTAGTTAGTTACATTGT
>CAZSVQ010000028.1:0-11500 GCA_964610345.1 uncultured Candidatus Saccharibacteria bacterium
CTTAACTCGTTGTTTTAACGCTTGCGGTACGTTGTAAATGACCCCAACCATGCATTTTACCTTTTAAGGCACGTATTAACGCTACAGACGTAAAGAAACTTAAGTATACTTTATATACAGTTACAAAGTAGGGCAAAGTAAGTAGTAGTTTAAACTTTGAGCTCCAAGATTTATTTGTAGTTGTAATAATAAACAGCGCCAGCAACAACTCTATCGTTACTAATATTAAGCCAAGAAAAACCGCGTAATCAGTCGCAGGATTACTAATAACTTGATGTAGCCGTTGAACGCTATTTAATCCATGATTAAGTAGCATTATTAAAGTGAAAATAAATATAAATGGAAAGGTAATAGCTGCAACTAGTTCTAAATAAAACAAAGGCAAACCAACATAACCAAGCGTTCCATAACGATGATTAAATAAGCCTTTCTTGTGTTTAAATATAGATTGCATATTACCAAGCTGCCAACGTGTTCTTTGTTTAAAAAGCATATCAAGTTTTTCTGGTGCCTCGGTATAGGCTTTTATATTCGAACGATAACCAACTCGACCACCATTAGATATTACCCTCATTGTAGCATCGGCATCTTCGGCCAAAGTATCTGTTAAAAATCCACCGGATTTTTCAAGCATTTTGTGCTTCCATAATCCAGATGCTCCCGGCACTACAGTTATCATATTAGTAATATCTTGAGCTGATTTTATAAACTTAGAAGCTACGTCATACTCGATTAATTGTGATCGGGTTAAGAGGTTATTATCGTTACCAACAATAATTTTGCCAGCAATAGCATCAAGACGACAATCAACAGTAGCTGAATAGGCAAATTCGTATAAAGCATTAGGTGAAAAAACAGTATCAGCATCACAAAATACCAGCCATTTATTCTTAGTTGCTGCCATACCATGTTCTAATGCTTTTGATTTACCACCATTTGGAACATTCAAAAGAGTGATTCTTTTATCGTTTTTTGCATATTCAGTAATAATTTTTGCAGTTTTATCAGTCGAACCATCGTTTACTAAAATTAATCTGAAGTTTTTAAATGTCCCACTCTGAAGTGCCTCAATTGTTTTGCCGATTACTTGCTCTTCGTTGTAGCAAGCAATTATAACTGCTAATTTCGGCAACGTACCATAATGGAGATTTAAGTTATTACTCAAAAATTTAAGCATGCTTCGTTTTATAACGTAAAAAATAGACCCAACTAACATCCATGCGTAACGTACGAAAGATAGAATTATAAAAATAATACTTAGCCAAGTTGCTAGAGTTACAATTGCTCGTTGTAAGGTAAGTGCTTTATAAGAATTTGTTGGCGCTAATAAAGTTTGTTTTGAGTAACTATCTGCGAGGTGATTGACAGTTACAATTTCATAACCTTGACTCTTCAAATAATCAATAATTGATGGCAATGCCTGCAACGTTAGATCTGTATTCTGGTGCGAATCATGTAAAAGCAACTGACTCTTATCGCCATTGTCTTTATTTATCTGACTTTTTACATGACTTATGATTTTGTCACTAGAATCTAGTAACCAATCTTTTGAATCAGCATCATATTCACTAGCTTTTAAGTCCAATTCTTTGAGTAGTTCTAAGTATGCGATATCGCTAGTGTTAGTCGCTTTATTACGATCACTATATGGTTTGCGGAAGTAGCTTGGCTGAACACCTGTAACTTCCTTAATTATTTTATTTGTTGATTCTATCTGACTTTTATTAGCTTCTGTTGTAAGCATACTGTAAACAGGGTGCGAATAGCTATGGTTTTCAATTTCATGACCATTTTTTACTAACATTCTAGCAGTCTCTGGATGTGCTAACACATTTTGCCCAGTAACAAAAAAAGTGCCCCGCACACCGTGCGACTCAAGTATTTTCATTACTTTTGGAGTATACTCTGGGTTTGGCCCGTCATCAAAAGTTAGAGCAATCTTTTTTGATTTTTGACCAAAGTGTTCTACCTTGTTTGCTGTGTCTAGCTTTTGTAGGGTACTCGAGACAATGTTATTATTATCGTCAAATTTTAGTTTTCTTTGTCCTGGCGTGGCTTTGCTTTCAACACTGTATATCTGACCGTTTCCATTTTCTAATATGGAAAGCTCAGATGCAGATTCTTTTGCTACAATATCAGCAAGCTCATTATCTTTTTGATTAGAATTTACCATCTTCCATAAGGTATACTCCTCGAAGCCTGGGTCAGCAATAGCAAATTTTGAATTTTGATTATTATAGATTTGATTAACTGCATTGATGTAATTGTAAGCACTGACTGCATCATTAATTTGATAAGTGTACGTTCCGTCACTAACAGTAACTACCGACGCAGAACGATTAGTTGGTCTTTCTAGCATTAGTGGCGCAATCGAGCGATAATCAATATTAATTGTAGATTGCGACGTCTCACGCGAATCAATTTTGTTTGAAACCGTTGGGATTTCAAAACTTAAATTCTTATTTCCTAAAGACTGTACTTTTTTTATTCCTAATATTTGTTGGTCGGCAGGATGTTTGGACTGTCCTAAATAAATTAATTCTGATTTACTCAATAATGCTAGGTTAATATCGTTGATCTCTGCTGGATCAACTATGATCCCAAGGTGCAGATCGTGGCTATTCAATGATGTCTTGAATTTAGCTAATAAATCTGAATATTGTTGAATTTGCTCTGGTGTATTAATTTGACTGATATCTAAATGAATGTACAGCCCAGATGCATTAGCGTTATCTATACTAACTGTTATTTCGTTTATTTCTGTTTCTTGAATAATTTTTGTCAACTGACTATCGATTGATTGGATTTGATCTCTCTCTACTGGCTGTTTTGTAAAATCTTGACCACTTAAAAGATAGTAAGTACTATAACTAGTTTTTATATTTTTTGACTGAGCTTTTATTGAGCTTAGAAATCTTTCATAACCAAGTGGTGTTGTGACTCTATGATTAGCTACTAGATATCTAGGAATAATTAGTGTGTTTATTTTTTGTATTTGGTCTCCCAATACTGTATAAGTATCGGGGTTGTTTTCTGTGTATAAAACCGTGGCAGAGCTTGCTGGTGGAGTATTTTGAGCATGCTTAACACTGTTTTCGATTGATGTAATTTGTCTAATAAAATATACTGTGAATGCACCACCAATAGAAATAATAAAAATTAAAATGATCAGAACAAAGTCAACAATTTTCTGACGTTTTCCTGACTCATCAAAAAAGACAGGTTTTTTGTTAGACACCCGCAACAGCTCCAATCACCACCAATACTTAATATCGACAAATATTCTAACATTTTTATATATTTTTGTCTATTTTTAGCGTGTTAATTTGTGTGATTTAGGTGGCGGATTTATTACGGAATAAATACACAGAAACCGGAATACTCACTAATAATATTCCGACACTCCACGACACAGCCTTCCAGCCAAAGCTACCAATTGGCACATCTAGCATAAGAGCCCTTATTGCATTAACGACTTGGGTAATTGGTTGGTTTTCGGCAAACATTTTCAGATACTTTGGCATGCCTTCAGTTGGAACAAAGGCGCTACTGGCAAATGTTAATGGGAAAATAATTATGAATGTTAGCCATTGAACAGCTTCCACACTTTTAGCAAAGACTCCTATGATTGCCATTAACCAAGAAAAGGCAAAAGTAAATAGTATTAGAATGCCGGCAATCATTAACCAATTTATAAGGTCTGCTTCACTACGAAAACCAATAATTAGACCTGTGATTAGCATGACTATTGTAGAAATTCCATTTCGGAATAAATCAGAAATAACATGACCATTTAGCACTGCTCGATTATTCATCGGCAAAGATCGGAAACGGTCAACAATGCCTTTTTGTAAATCATTACAAATTGCGACCGCAGTAGTTGTTGAGCCAAAAGCAACTGTTTGCACAATAATTCCAGCCATCAAATAATTAAGATAATTTACGCCTGGTGGCAATGAACCTTTTATTGCTCCACCAAAAACTGCTGCAAATAAAACCAAAAACATTATTGGCTGGAAAAACGCCCCGAGTAATTGATCGGTATTACGTACTATATGTGTGCTGCTACGTTTAACCATTATCAACGAATCGTTAAAAGATTGTAAAAATTTAGGTTTTTTATCAAATTCAAGCTCAACAGCCATTATTTTTTACCCTTTACTTTGTTTTTAAGTTTATGACTCCCGGTTAGGGTCAAGAATACATCATCGAGCGTCGGCTTATGTACTTCCATGAGACTTATAGAAATGTTAGCATCTGCTAGCTTATCTAAAGCATCTTTAACATCTTTATTTATATTATTAATCGTAAAGCTAATTTCAAATATTTTATCGTTTAAATTAGCTTTAGGTTTGTTAAGTATTTTATTTGCCGAATTAAGACTTGGTAAATCTTTAAATGTCAGTACCAGTCGGTCTTTGCCAACTTGGCGTTTAAGTTCAGGTGCGGTACCCTCAGCAATGACTTTACCGCCATCTATGACAATTATTTGATCGGCTAGTTGGTCAGCTTCTTCAAGATATTGAGTTGTTAGTAAAATTGTTGTACCGCGTTCCATTAAAGATTTAATAATATTCCACATTGCCAACCTAGACCGTGGATCGAGTCCGGTTGTTGGTTCATCCAAAAAAATAATTGGCGGGGCAGCAATTAAACTAACGGCCAAATCAAGCCGACGGCGCATTCCGCCAGAATAAGTTTTAGTTGGGCGGTTACCTGCTTTTACTAAATCGAATTCTTTCAACAATTCGTCTGCTCGAGAATTGGCACTAGCTTTTGTGAGCCGATATAATCGACCCATCATAACCAAATTTTCTCGCCCAGTTAAAAGCTCATCTACAGCTGCCGATTGGCCAGTAAGTCCTATGTTTTTGCGTACTTGGTCTGCATCCTTAACTACATCGTATCCAGCAACTTTAACATTGCCACTATCAAACTTAAGTAGCGTGCTTAATACGCGAACAGTAGTTGTTTTGCCAGCACCATTTGGGCCAAGAAGTGCCAACATGGTGCCTTTTTTTACTTTAAAATCAACACCTTTCAGTACAGCATTGTCGCCATATGATTTTGTTAGTTTTTTAACCTCAATAACATTATCTGACTGTTTCATTAATCATAATTATACACCAAGCATAACTATGACTATTCATCTACGCATATATTGCATTATTAAAACTGATTGAACAACCAAATTGCTTTATTGACAAATGTGTTAAGTTGGAATATAAAATACAAATGGAGCATTAAATGAGGAGGTTCTATGGCACAAAATAACAATGAAGTAACCGGCTGGACTGGTTGGGTGTTTTTTGCTGGGTTCATGATGATTATCATGGGTTTTTTGCAAACAATATCGGGTTTAACCGCTCTACTTAATAGTGATTGGCTTTTGGCTACACCAGAAAGATTACTATTCTTAAACTTTACGGCATGGGGTTGGGCGCACTTGCTACTGGGTATAGTGGTGTTAATTGCTGGTTTTTATGTGATGCACGGTTCTACTTGGGCAAGAATTGTTGCGATCATTTTAGCGGCACTAAGTTTAATTGCTAACTTAGCCTATGTAAATACATATCCAATTTGGTCAATTGCCATTATGATAATTGACGTGTTAGTAATTTATGCGTTGATTGTTCATGGCAAAGAATTACGAGAATAATAAAATCTCAAACTTAAAAAAACTAGCTGATTAATTTAAATATGGCTGTTTTTACTTGCCTAATTGTTTATAATATATTTTGTAAGTAACAGGAGGAATAATGAGAGGACCAATAGATTATATTATTGTCGGCTTTGAAGGCAATAAATTTGAAGGCAAAATTGTTAAAGCCTTAGAAGGTGCCAGCAATAACGGCACGATCAATGTTTTGGCTTTAGCGCTAGTATCTAAAGATACTGAAGGTAACGTCACAACACTAGATGCATTAAATTTAGGCGATGAATACCTAGTTGCGTTTAGCCAAAGCATTAAAGAGCAAACAGATATTATTACCCAAGACGATATTGATGAAGTTGGCGACTTGCTAGAAAACAATACTACAGCAGGTCTTTTAGTAATCGAACAACTGTGGGCAAAGCCACTAAAGCAAGCTTTAATTGAGGCCAACGGGGTTTTGGTTGCAGAAGGTCGTATTCACCCAGATGCAACTGCAGAATTAAACGAAGAGCAAGGAGAATAAAATGCCAGGATTATTAAGAGGAATGGCCAGAACTGCAGTTATTGCAGGAACAGCTACCCATGTTTCAAATAATGTTTCACGACGTCAAGCACGCAAATGGAACAACGAAGCCCAAGAACAGCAACAACAGCAAGAAGAACAAATAGCACCAGCACAATCAAATGACCCAATGGATCAACTTCAAAAACTGGGTGAACTGCACGCTCAAGGTATTTTGACAGATGAAGAGTTCGCTAATAAAAAGCAAGAACTCTTAAACCAAATGTAGTAATTTATTACAAATTACGGTATAATAGGCCTCGATTACTTAAAGAATCGAGGCCTATGTTAAAGATTTCTCAAAGCCAGAAACAAGCGCTCAGTATTGCTACTGTGTTGGCTATTATTTTAGGTGCATTCTTTTTGAAACATTATATGATGCTAATAATTTCTGCTACTATTGTAGCCTTTGTTTTTAACCCACTGTATAGATGGTTTATGAAAAAGGGGCGAGGCAAGGGGAGTGCAGCCACATTAACATTAGTTGCTACTTTTGTTGCTCTTATTATCCCGATTGCCTTTGTTATATCAATTACAGCTTTTCAGCTAGTTTCAGTATCAGAAAACTTTAAATCAGCTGCCGTTAATACAGACTTTAATGAATTGTTTCAGAACGCGATTAATTATATCAATCATTTGCTCAATAATATGGGCATTACCTACCAGTTATCAGAATCTGCTATTCGTGAAGGTATTTCAAATTGGCTTAAAAGCGTGTTGGATGCCTTTTTGGCGAGCATTGCAACCTTCTTGGGTGGAATAGGCAGTTTTGTAGCCACATTTATTATTTATATCTATGTATTTTTATCAATTCTAATGAACCAAGACAAATTGGTAGAAACTTTTCACCAGCTAAATCCTCTTGGTAAAGATATTAGCAAATTATATGCTAAACGTATTGGACTCATGACAAAAGCCATGGTGCGAGGGCAATTTGCAATAGCGACCGTTCAGGGATTTACCGATGCATTATTACTATATATAACTGGCTTTAAATCTACCTTCTTCTTCTTTTTTGTAATTTTAACTGTGCTCTCAATTATACCGCTTGGTGGTGGTGTGATTGTCTTCCCGATCGGATTTATAATGTTACTAACTGGAAATATTTGGCAAGGACTTCTACTAATATTAGGGCACATGTTTATTGTTGGCAACGAGGACAACATTTTGAGGCCAAAACTTGTCCCATCAGAAGCCAGGCTTGACCCAGCGCTGACACTGCTAAGTGTTTTTTCCGGCTTAGCCTTCTTTGGGTTTATCGGAATTGTGCTTGGCCCAGTTATTATGATTGTCCTAGTTACCACAATTCAGGTTTACCTAGAGGTATTTAAAAATATTAAGCAACCCAAAGTACTTCAGTCAGACAAGAAACTAGTTGATAAACTTAAGTTTTGGCAAAAAGATAATAAGACTGCTTAAAAGGCTACTGTTATGAAGCACCGGAAATCTTCCTACAAACAAGACCGCGCTACCCAGGCTGCACTTTTAGTGGCTGCCGCAACTATACCCAACACCTTTCAAGAAACTTTGATGCCCCGGAGCACGGCAGACCAAGGTATTGTTACCGGTGCAACTATGGCAGTTAATTACGAAATTGCTAACGCTATATCAAAAATAATTGAAGATGTCGCAGAACAGTTAGCCGGCACCAATGGGGCTGAAGTAGATGATTACAAAGCTCATATAAGACAACGGAAGTTCTCATTAGCAATCAACTTAATAGCTCTTGGTGCATCACAAGCTACCCAAAAAACCCTCAAACAAAAGCCGGATGAATCACCAATTCGCGGCATAACTAGAACTGGAGCAGGTTGGATTACCAGAATATCAATTGCTGGTATAATCGTTTCAATTTTGCAATCAATTTTTGAAACGTCTGACCGCAAGTCAAATAAAAAACGATTAGTTACACGAATGCCAGTTGGCTTAATCGGTGGTGCTATTGCAGCTATTTATACAGACCACCAAAGACGTAACGGTATCAAGCAAAGTAATGGTAAGAAACTTCATGATAATGATATAAATACACTCAAAGCGCTAGGAATGGGGCTGGGAGTTCTGGGTGCTCTAGGTACTGTGGGCTATGGTCAAAAGGCATTTGCGGATCTAATTGCTGATGAAATGGATAAATTTTTACCAAATTCTGAAGATTTTTGGTGGTCAGCTGGTCATTTAACGGCAATTGCTGGGACAGGACTCGGAATAGTAATGCTAATGCGTCATGTATACCACCACATTGAAGAAGTTGCTACTAAAATTGAACCTGGGTATATAAACATTCCCACAAGTAAATATGTTAGCGGCAGTCAACAAAGCCAAGTTGACTGGGAAAGTATATCTGTACAAGGTCGCCGTTTTGTATCAGGTGCAGTTGAAGTTAACGACATAAAGCAAGTCATGAGCGTAAGTACCGCCAAAGAGCCAATTCGTGTTTTTGTAGGCATAGATAGTGCACCCACTGAACGCGAACGCGTAAACCTAGCAATCACCGAACTTGAGCGAACCGGAGCATTTAATCGCAAAACAATCATGTTAATTTCTCCAACTGGTACAGGCTATGTTAATTATGTTGCGGTTGAAGCTACAGAATACATGAGCCGGGGTGATGTTGCATCAGTTGCTCTACAATATTCAAAACGGCCATCACCAATGTCACTCGACAGAGTGCCGGAGGGCAGAGGGCAATTCAAGATGCTACTTAAAGAAATTTCCCTTCGCATCGAGAAAATCCCAACTTCCAAAAAGCCCCAGCTAGTTGTTTTTGGCGAAAGTTTGGGAGCCTGGACATCTCAGGATAGCTTCATAGACCAAGGCACCGATGGCTTAAAATACGCCGGCATAGATAAGGCATTGTGGATTGGTTCACCTTACGGCAGTAAATGGAAATCGCAGGTCTTACACCAACCAGATCGCCCAGATGTTGAGCATGAGCTTGTTGCTAGTTTTGATAATATTAAAGATCTAATTAAGTTACCTAAGACTAATCAAGACAAACTAAAATACGTAATGATAACTCATCATAATGACGGCGTTGCACTTTTTGGTGCGAGTTTGTTATACAAAAAACCAGATTGGTTAACCGATCCTAAGAAACGTCCTCCAACCGTATCTAAAGAACAATACTATACCAGTCCAGGTACATTTTTGTTAACGCTGATGGATATGAAGAATTCCATGAACGTTATTCCTGGTAAATTTGAGGCCAATGGTCATGATTATCGAGCCGACCTCGCAGAATTTGTTTCTTTTACTTACGGTTTTAATATTACTCGCCCGCAAATGAAATCAGTAGAATCAGCACTCCGGCGCAACGAAGTAAATCGAGCCAAAAAGCTCAACCCGTCTGAGTAATACTTGTTAATAAAGATTAAAATAGTTAGCATAATATATAGTGAAGTTTATACCCGAAATACTTTTTATTGTTTTAATTGCAATTTACAGCCTTGTCATAACCCGCTATATCCCAAAAAAATATTACAGCTTTAGTAATCTTGTAATTTCTTTAGGAGCAATTTGCTATGGTTTGTTAATTGGCCTAAATCAATACCAATTAGGTTTAACTGTGAATAGTTTAATAAGAGGATCAATATTTGGCGCTGTTATTAGCTTGCCGATAATTATATGCATCCTACTGGCAGTAAGTATAAAAAAACTGCGTTCGCATTTTAGTAACACGCCAAAGAAAAATTACAATAAACGGGTATTTTGCTACGAATTATTATTCCGCATTCCATTTGGCACAGCTTTATCAGAGGAAGTCATTTTTCGTTCAGTGCTACTTGCGATATTACTAACCAACCACCCAAAAACTACCGCCCTTATAATCGCATCAGTCTTGTTTGGTTTGTGGCATATATTCCCAACACTGCATACCGTTAAAGATCACGACCCTTTAATTGAAATGATGGATAGCATACCAAAACGCAATTTAATTGCCGTACTAAGCAGTGTATTAGCTACGACTCTTGCTGGAGCGGCTTTTACAATGATTGCGTTGTTTACGGGTAGTTTTATTGCTTCTTGGATTGTGCATTCATCAATAAATGGTTTTGCAACCTTGGGTGGATATCTAGCCGTCTGGCACGAAAACCGTAAGTCTAACTAATTTTATTAGGTATATGTCTAGAGAACATTAATGTAATGGTGGCCAGGACTGCTACGGCAGTTAAAGCCTGTTTTAAAGCAGTTATTTGTGATTCTGAATAAGTATTTGTTATTTCATCAGCTTCTGATTGATCTGCGCCCTTAGACAAAGCAAAGCTTTCAACCTGACTAGCTGGCACAATACTAACACCGGCTGTACTGTTCTGTGTTATATAGGTTTTTATGTCATTAGGTAGAGTAGAAGCTTGCACATTACTTACAAAAGCTGTAGTTAATGAGGCGATTAACACAGAGCCAATTAAAGCTGTACCAAGTGATGACCCGAGGTTTTGAGCAACACCTTGCAAACCACCAACTTCTGCAGATTGGTTTTCTGGCACTGATGACATATTGATATTGCCTAGTTGTGACGCCAGTATTCCAAGTCCACCGCCTAAAATAAACATACCAATTAAGAAGAATCCGCTTTTTAAGTCTACCGAAACAGAACCAAGCAATATACAAGAACCAAGCACTAATAGTACTTGCCCGAAACGCACAACTCGTTTTACTGTCCAGCGCCCAACTAAACGTGTACCAACTGCAGAGAATAATACCACAGCAATTGATAGTGGCAATATTTTAATACCAGTCTTAAGCGCATCGTACCCCAAAACAGTTTGCAGGTATACTGGCACAACAAAAAAGATACCAGCTAATATCAAATATTGAGACATTAATACTGATAAGCCACTGCGTAATTGCTTGATAGATAATACAGAAACTTGAAGAAGTGGATTTTTATTAGCATTTTCAAGTTTAATTTGTCGTAAATAAAATATCCTCAACAAGATTAATCCAATTAAAATCAGATAAATTACAACTGACACTCCAAGTGGAGCAATTTCGTGCCCAGCGACTACTGGAATAGCTCTTGGCGCAACCCAACCCCAGGTTTTGCTTTGTAGCATTCCATAAACCAAAACAAAAAATCCAGAAAAAGATAGCAGTACGCTTGGTACATCAATCCGTTGTTTAACTGTAGCTGGCTTAGAATCTTTGATTAGTTTACTAGATAGCAAGACTCCAGCCATAATCACCACTTCTGCCAAGAACACGTATCGCCATGACAAATAGGTTGTTACATAACCACCGATTAGTGGTCCAGCGGCAGCCGCCGCACCAGAAACAGCTCCAAT
>CAZSVQ010000029.1:0-9195 GCA_964610345.1 uncultured Candidatus Saccharibacteria bacterium
TCTTACTTATAAACGTTGTTTCGATGGCCAACTTTCGTGACTTGAACCACCTTTACTGTTTCTTCAATTACGTACAGAATTCTATAAACACCGTGCCTGGCCCTGTATTCCTCACGGCCCGATAGCTTTTTAGACCAAGCGGGTCTTGGATTTTCACTAAGCATTTTAATCCGAACCATAATATTCTCGGCATCTCTAGCTGGTATTTTTCTCAAGTCCTTTCTGACGACGATTGGTAAAATCTGGACGCTATATTGTGCCATTTTTTTGAAGTTCTTTGAGTGCGGCTTCATAAGAAAGCGGTCGCTCCTTTTTAGCAAGCCGTGATCGGATAGCCTCAATATCTTCTAAGTCCTCGCTCAACTGTGCTTGCAAAGCCTCGTTCATCAGAGAAGATATAGATTCACCTGATTCTACAGCTCGCAGCTTAAGCGTTTTGTATAATTGTGAGTCTAAATAAAGTGTAGCTTTTGTAGTCATAAAACCATTTTACCGTCATAATGGTATGCTGTCAATACGTAATTTTAAACGAAAGACTCCTGGTTCGAGTGGCTAAAAATGATCATTGGTTAGATTAACGGAAGACGAATGTATGGTACACGTGCGAGTTACGAATTGGAACGTACTCAAGTCTGAACTGATGCGTTGGCATCAGACATTTCAAATTGCACCTCTGAAAGTTTAACTTGGGATACTACGGTACTGGATTAGAACGTACATTAAAAGCAATAACTTAGTTTGTTGGAATTTATGGTAGTAATAAGGGGTTGAAAGGAGTAAAATAGATGTTATGAAATCTATTCTAGTTACAGGCTCTAGTCGTGGTATTGGCAAAGCAATAGCCACCCTAGCACACAAACAAGGTTATAAAGTAATCGTACACGGCAAATCTGATAGCGATGAGCTGAAAGCAGTTCATAAGCAACTACAAGGCTCAGTTAAGGCAGTTTTTGACGTATCAGACAAAGAAGCTACACACTCGGCTATCAAAGCACTTGGTCATATTGACGCTCTGGTAAATAACGCTGGCGTAGCTCGTAACTTTATTAAAGACATTTCAGAGGTTGACGATGATAAGGCTCTGGAGGAATACAAGGTTAATGTACTTGGCTCATTGCACTGTATCCAGGCTGTTTTACCTAGTATGTTAGAAAAAGGTTCAGGTAGTGTCGTAAATATCAGCTCAATCAAAGGATATGCCAATCTAGCTACTATGAGTACGTTGACCTACGCCCCAGCCAAAGCTGGTGTAATCTCAATAACCAAAGCCTTAGCAAAAAGCTACCCAACTGTACGCTTCAATGTTGTAGCACCTGGCTATGTTGAAACCGACCAAGTGAACGACTGGAACGACGAAACCTTTAAGCGTATCAACGAAGGTACGATTTTAGGCAGGATTGCAAAGCCAGAAGAAATAGCACCTCTAGTAACATTCCTTTTATCAGATGAAGCGAGTTACATTACTGGGGCTGAATATTTAGTAGACGGTGGCTATTCAATAAAGGGTAAATGACGTTAATGAACAAAAATCAAATAGAAAAGATTTTAAGCTCAACTCGGTATGCAACCCTTTCTACAGTTGATGAAAAAGGTAGCCCGTGGGCAGCTCCTGTTTGGTATGTTGTTGATGAGGGCAATAACGTATATTGGTGGTCTCCGAAAGATTCTCAGCACTCAAGAAATATAGCCACAAACCCAGAAGTCTATATCACTATATTTGATTCAGCGTTGCCAGAGGGCAAAGGCTTTGGACTGTATATCCGTGCAAAAGCATCTGAAATAAACGAGGAAGATGAAGTTCAAAAAGCGGTAAAACTATACAATGCCACGACCGAGGTATTTAAGCTCAGCCTTGAAAACAGTTTTGGCGAAGCTCCAACAAGAATATATAAAGCAGTGCCGTCCAAAGTGTGGGTAAATGCCGACAGTGAAACAAACGGTTACTTTGTTGACATAAGGAAAGAGCTAAAGTGAAGACAAAATCAGGCAAAGCAATCTTTCCTATTGGCATAGGTACTTGGAATATTTCTAGTGTTTTCAACGCCGACCCAACAGCGAAATACAAGGGTGTAGAACCGTCTCACGGTAATGAGGAAGCTGAAATAGAAGCTATTAGATATTCAATTTCCAAAGGTCAAAACCACATAGACTGTGCCGAACTATACGGGGCTTTTTATACTGACGAGGTCGTAGGGCGGGCAATATCAGGTCTAAAGCGAGAAGATTTGTATATAGCAGATAAGTTATGGAAAACCAGTGTCGGCAGAGGCTTGGTACGACCCACTGTTGAAAAAATGCTTGAAAAACTAGGCACTGATTATCTTGATATGCTTTATATTCACGCCCCTTGGGAAGAAATCAACTGGCAAGAAGCTATCCCACAGATTGGTGAGCTGATTGACGAAGGTATGGTGCGTGATTTTGGAGTTAGTAACTTTACGGTGACAGATATGGAAACAGTCCGAGAAATCGCCAAGCACCCCATAGTCGCCAATCAAATGAACTACAACCTACTTTATAAAGACGAGGTAGACGAAACCTTTAGAGAATACTGCAAAGAGCACGATATTCAGCTTGTAGCCTACCAACCAATCAAGCGACAAGAAGTGCTAAACAATAAAACAATTCAAGAGATTGCAGATGCACGCAAAGCAACTCCTGCACAGGTTGCTCTTGCTTGGCTACTCGCACAAGGGGCATTACCAATACCCAAAGCTGTAAAGCGGGAACATATTGATGACAATATTAAAGCAGCAGATTTACAGCTCAGTGACCAGGATATAGACAGGTTAGACCTGGAGGGAAAATGAAATTTGTACTATGCTCAGAGGGCTTTCATACCCCAAACACCGTTGAAGCGTGCGTGAAACTGGTCGGCAAACCACAAGACCAAATAAAAGTCGGCATAATCAACGAGGCATACGCGGTTGAAGAAGGCGACAAACGCTGGGTAATGGATAATCTAAACTCGGTAGCCAATAATTTTACTAGTGAGATAGATATTGTTGACCTGTTAGCACTTCCAATAGACGAAGTAGAAAAACGGCTAGTCGACAAAGATGTGATTTTCGTAATTGGTGGCGATACAGATTACCTTATGAGTGTTTATCAAAAGTCTGGCTTTGATAAGTTACTACTTAAACTACTGGGGGCAAAGGTTTATGTTGGTAGTAGTGCTGGCTCAATGGTTGTTGGTAAACGCATATCTGCCGCAGCATACAGGCTTATCTATGGTGAAGATAGCAAGTGGAATATAGACCAGTATGTTGGACTTGTTGACCTATCGGTAATGCCACACCTTGATTCGCCTCATTTCCCAAACCGAAAAGAAAGCCTACTAGAAGCTGTAGGTAGTTTTGAGGGCAGAGTTTATGGGCTTCGTGACGATAGTGCGGTAGTTATTGATGGCGACGATATAACGACGATTGGTAGTGAGCCTATCATTATAGAGAAAGGTAGGTTAGTTAGTGGCTGACGAAAACAAAATGTTTGAAGTACGCAATTCCAACATTTCAGGTAAAGGTCTATTCGCCACGTCTCTAATCAAGGCAAACGAAGTTGTTGTTGCTTGGCACCCAAAGGTGCTGACTCGTGAAGAAGCTGAGACCCTACCAGAGCCTGAACAACACTACCTCTACCCCGATGGCGACAAAATGCTGTATATGCAGCCACCAGAACAGTATATGAACCATTCCTGCGAGCCTAATACTCACGTTATAGGCAAAAGTGATGTGGCTAGTCGTGATATTGAACCAGGCGAAGAAATAACCTCGGATTATATGGACTTAGAGACCGAAAATTTTGCCTGTCATTGTGGTTCAAAAAATTGCAGAAATAAGTCCAGAAACTAGACACAGAACAGCTGTACGCAGAGCTAGTTGACAATCGCACTTTTTGGTTGGTAAACATTTGTTTTAACAGATATAGAAAAGTCTCGTGAAACTACTATGGCGGAGCTTCCTAGTGAAAACTCCGCCCTGGTACACCCGACAGGATTTGAACCTGTGGCCTTTGGCTCCGCAAGCCAACGCTCTATCCAGCTGAGCTACGGGTGCGCGTTGTATTAAATTAACAACAGGGGCAATATTACCATATTTACAGAAGTTAATCTAGCCTTTATAGTTATCCTTGAGCTTCGCACTTTAGTGCCAGGTGTAATTTCCATAAGAGAAACAGGTCGAATCGTACGGCGAAGAGAGTATTGCAATGGAAAATTACATACGATACCAAAAAGCCTAACAAGGCACGAACATTGTTTTTTTTGCAGGTTTGTCTGGTATGCAAATCATACGGAGAGGTGCAGGAGTGGTTGAACTGGACTGTCTCGAAAACAGTTGTGCCTAAAGCTAGGCACCGAGGGTTCGAATCCCTCTCTCTCCGCCAAAAATAACTTTTACTTAAATTGTTGACATTTGTACATTGTTAATACAAAATAAGCTTAAGTAGTAATCAAAGCAGGGAACACATGAACCCAACAAGTCAACAAATAACACCAAATCCAAAACCCAACTCCAAGCCTAAGTGGTTGTTTTTAGTTTTTGTTGGTATAGCGTTGTTATTTGTGATACTTTGTGTTGCTTTTGCACTCACTAAATCTGATAAAAAATCTACAAACCAAAACGCCAATCAAGTGGTGACTGAAAATGATTCAGCAGAAAAAACTGCCGTACTTACTACTGAACCAGCCTCAGCTGTGTCTGCTAATGGTGAAATAACCACTATTTCTCTTTGGGTTGATTCTGGTGCTCAACAAATAAGTACCGTTGAGGCTTATTTAATATATCCGGAAAATGAATTTGAGTTTGTAAACATTGACAGTAGTGGCTCAGCTTTTGAAATTCAAGCCGAGCAAACTGGCGGAAGTGGCAAGATTTCTATTACCCGCGCGCAAGTTGGTGGCGTGTCAGGCAAGCAATTACTAGCAAAAGTTAACCTTAAACCAAAATCAGAATCAAGTAAAGGCACACTAGCCTATACTGACGACTCAAAAATCTACACTCTAGCTTCAGAGCCGCAAAATATTTTAAATTCAACATCGGGCGCAACACTCACAGTAGGAGAATAAAATGAGCGAAGTAAGTATCCAAAAAAAATCAAAGTCAAAGAAACGATCATTTTTGCTTTTTGCTGCTATTATTGCCCTTATTGGCTGTGTCGTATTGTTTCAATCACGTGCGGCAGTGCCTACAGCTCCAACTGTTTATATGACCCCTGAGACAACAACACTAGCTGCAAACACCACGTTCAATGTTACAGTTCGTGAAAACAGTGGCACTTCACCTGTAAATTATACGTCAGCGTCTTTTTCCTACCCAACAAACTTAGTAGAATTTGTAGCTGTTGATAATCCAGCTACTTCTGGCTCTCCGTTCAACGCACAAGCCGGATTCACAAACAACAACGGAACAATAACAATCGATAGATATATTAATCCACCAAGTGCATCACCTATTGTACCCGTTTCAGGAGATCAATTTGTAGCAACTATAACATTCAAGACAAAAACATCTAATGGAGCAGGGCTTTTCTCTTTCGTTAACGGGACCGAGCTAACAGGCGAATCTGGGACAAATCTTATTACATCACTCAGCCGAACCCAAGGTACATCACTTACGGTTGATGTACTAGCACCAACAGTCTCAGTTACTGGTATTACCAATAATCAGGTTATATCAAGCGGAAGCACCACACCAGTGACAATAACCACTTCTGATAATACTGGAGCAAAAACACTAGAAATACTTATAGATGGCGCCAAAATTGCAACACCATCATTGTCGGGAACCACCTACGCATATCAATGGAATACAACTGGCTTAAGTTTAGGTAATCATACTTTTCAAGTGAAAGCTATTGACGGATACGGCAACACTGGACAGTCCTCAATTATAAACGTCACCGTAGCAGATAAAAGTGCACCGACAACATCCATTTCTGCGCCATCTACTAACCCTCTAAAAGGTCAGGTTAGCTTAACCGCAACCGCCAATGATACAGGTGGGGGAACTGTAAGCAAAGTTGAGTTCTATGCTGGCACGAGAAAAATCGGGGAAGACACAACTAGTCCATATTCAGTAACCTGGAATACGGCTGATGGCAACTATCCAGACAACACTTACTCACTAACAACTAAAGCCTATGATAATGCAACTCCGGCTAATGTTGGAACAAGTCCAGCGGTAAATGTAGTGGTAGAAAACACCGACAAAACAAAACCCACAGCCCCGACCAACTTCCGCTCTACATCAACTAGTGCCACTAGCGTAAATCTTGCATGGAATGCTAGCACAGACAATGTCGGTGTTGCGGGCTACAGAATAACCCGTAACGGGACCACCGTACAGGCAAACAATATAACAGGACTAACCTTTAATGATACTGGCCTTAGTGCCGCAACTACGTATAATTATTCTATTGTAGCCGTAGACACAACTGGCAACTTATCAGATGCAACAACTCTGTCAGTAACCACTCCAAATCGCAAAATTGGTGACTTCAACGGAGATAATAGCGTAAGTATGCAAGACTTGGGATTATTATTGATAAACTGGCGAACCACTAATGCCCAATACGACATTAACAAAGATGGCATTGTTAGTGGCGCAGACTTAGCCATATTGCTCGGTAACTACGGAAAATAACTCTGTACCAAAGTATTGATTTGTGATACTAATTATTCAGCAGTAAAAAAGCTGTGTGCCCGCTAAAATCGTATTCTGTGCATTAATTTATCAATTGCCGGCTGTTTTCGCTCTTCTCTTGGCAAATACGTGCCTAAGGCTTCGACAATTGCTGGTTCGTCTTGTGGTTCATAATACATGCTAATTCCTGGCATAAAACGCTGTAATGGCAGTATGTCAATTGAGTTAATGGATCCTTCTTCAATCACTGCAAAAGACTTTAGGGAGTTATACTGGTACAACTTTTCACCAATTTTTATGCCTTGGCTAGATACTTCATATGTTAAAACTCGGGGCTTTCGTGAAGCAAAGCCAATAAATAGTCCTCCAATTATAAAAATTACTACTGCTGATATTACGTCTTGGCCGAGTAAAAAAGTTATACCAGCGATTATTAATATCACGAAAAATGCAGATAAATACCAGCCAGCACCTTTTTGGTAAGCAATAAATTCAGAAGCTGTCCAAGATACATGAACTTCTTTAGCGCTAACTGATGCTTGACTGTTAGGTTGATTTGGTGGTGTTTGTTGTTCTGGTACGAACTGCCAGCCAGCAGGTTGTTGGTTGGGTGTCTGAGTCTCTGGTTGCATAAGCGTATTGTACCATGTCTACTTAATAAAAATTGTTATAAATATAGTTTTTGGCACGAATAAAAAACTTCCAAAATAACACAAAAAAGTGAATAGTTAGCATAGTGCCTAAGATTGCAATCATTAATTTTAAAATTCCTGCTAGTTCATTAATGGTTTGCAAGCCAATCTGGAACAACAATGTCCAGGCCGGCACCAAAAAGTTTATAGATACAACCGTATAAAACAATAGCAAGAGTATACCTGAACATATAAAGATAGTATGTGAGAGTGTGGTACCCCACCAGCCTTCGGTTGGTTTTGCAGCTTCGCCATCTTCATCAGTAGGCTTAGCTACGTTGTCATAAATCTCTACGGCCATATTCTGGAATAACCAAACCAGCATATAGACAACACTTCCGATACCAAGCCAAAACAAAAATAATACTATTCTCCCTAAAATTGGCACGGCTAGTAGCTCCGAGATATAGTCGAACCGTTGCCCGGCGACTTCTGACACAGAAATCGGTGTGACTGGGCTACCGTCCGCAAGTATAACGAGTAGGGTTTTATTGCTGGTTGCTAATAAAATCAATAGGCTTGTAAAAAAATAAGGTATGAGCTCGATTGGGCTTGGCAGTAAAAATTGGGTCAATAAAAGCCTATACTGTGACCCTCGTGAACTGCTATTTTCCATATGTTTATATTTTACAGGCTTGAGACGTAATAGGGAATCTTAATTTCATTTGCATGTAAACTTCGTAAACAACTCAAGACCTTTGCAACATTGAGACAGGTGTCTGTAGCTGTATACCTAAGTGTACACGTTTAGTATTGTAATACTCAAGATAGGCGTTTAGCCTGTCTTGCTGGCAAGAGAGTGGTACGCTCTTTTGCCAGTAGTAACCAATGCACTCCGTCTGAATCGTACGGTTAAAACGTTCAATGTGTGCGTTGTCATTCGGTCGGTGTAGACGACTATGTCTGGTGATGATATTCGCTCGTTTCATTTGCTGCTCAAAATACTGACCATACTCTGGACCGTTGTCAGCTTGAACCATGGCAATGGGGATTCCCCATTGCTGCTGCGCTAGTAGCACAGCCTGAGCAGCAAGCCCTTGCCTGAGCTTTGGCGCTAATGTAACGTGAGTCATCCGAGTGAATAGATCAATGACCGTGTAGTAATACAGTCGCTTGCCAGTTTTGGGATCGACGTGGTGGATGGTATCTGTCTGAACGAGCTCACCTGGTTTCGTTACAACCGGACGCACTGGGTTATCTCGTCTGACCCGATTCTTCCTGCCTCGGGCAATACCGGATCTCCACAGGATACGTCTGACACTACTCAAGGAAACTGAAATACCTAAGATCGTTACGAGGTGGTGCCAGACAACTTCTGCACAACGCTTTAGTTGTGCTCGTACAGCAATAACTAGCTGAGCTAGCTCTTGACTGACTGCCCTAGGGCTTGTGTGTGGTCGTGAAACGGTAGTTGGGATGCGCCAAGTACAATGGCTGAGGTGATTTAATCGACTGTAGACTCTATTCGGTCGGTTGGGATTATCCATCTGGACATTCTGGTTTAGTACGTCCCATTTGCGCTTCCAACGGTAGATAGTACAACGGTGAACCCCACAGCGGTTCGCAACGATCTGCAAGGGTATGCAGTCGCGTACCAGCAATTGCATGGCAATTGCTCTCGCTTTAGGTAGATTAGGGTTGGTAGAATAGGCCATGGGTAGGCTCCTTTCGTAGTTGTTTAGTAGTGACTACAGTTTAGGACGCCTACCTTTATTAGTTCAATTTATGTTGCAAAGGTCTTGGATGAATACGAAACTTTTGCGTTGACTGCTCATGAATGTTATAATTTACCTCTGTTGTAGCGATATGGAGAGGTACCCAAGTGGCTGAAGGGGACGGTTTGCTAAATCGTTAGGGGGGCG
>CAZSVQ010000030.1:0-3438 GCA_964610345.1 uncultured Candidatus Saccharibacteria bacterium
AGATAAATTTACTTGGTACCGTTACAGAAATTTATATGAAACCTGTCAACCGAGCTCTCCAACACTATGCTGGACAATATGCGTTTATTTCGTTCCATAGCAAATTAGTAACAGACGAGGTACACCCGTTCAGCATAAGTTCTGGTTCTGATAGCACAGAGCTGAGATTCTCTGTTAAGCAACTAGGAGATTTTACGAGTACACTACCAAAACTTACAGAGGGTGACACCGTAACACTAGAGGGACCATTTGGCAAATTTACGCCAACAAAAATTGGTGGAGATCATCAAGTTTGGATTGCAGGTGGTATTGGTATAACACCATTTTTATCAATGATACAAAGCGTTGACCCTAAATTAAGTGTTGATCTATATTACTGCACCCCCAACAAACAAGAAGCCATATATTTATCAGAGCTAGTGAGTTATATACAAAATAAAAATATCAGGGTATATTCAATTTGTGAAGACACTTTTGGTTTTCTTAAAGCAAAACAAATAGCAAATTTAACAAATAGTTCTAAAATTTTAATTTGTGGTCCACCACCAATGATAAATAATCTTAAAAAACAGTTTGTAGAGTTAGGAATTAAAAAAGATTCAATATATTTTGAGGAATTTACAATATCATGAAAAAATTAATTACTTTATCAATAATAATTACCGCCGTAATAACCGGCTCAATATTAGTTGGTGGCTTTTTGTCAAAACAACAAAGTAAAAGCACCAATTCAGATACAACTTACCAAAGCTCTCATAACCAACAAAATAATGAAACAGTAACCCAGACTTACGCCGCAGAAGAAGTCATTGAACACAGCACTGAATCCGATTGCTGGCTTATCATCGACAACCGAGTATACGATGTTACTGAATTTATTTCTAAGCACCCGGGCGGTGCAGAACGTATAATTACTTATTGTGGCAAAGATGCAACGACAGCTTTTGCCACCCAGGGCGGTGAAGGTACTCACTCATCATCAGCTAAAAATATTCAACAAGAATACTTAATCGGCAACTTGCAATAAACTAATAAACCAGCCTGTAAAGTGACTGGTTTATTAATTTTCGTGCGCGCCCACCCGCGGCGGGTTGGACGCTTGTAATTTTATTTTAAAGTGTTTATTTTCGCCGCTTGTTGCGCACGATTATCATTATTTATAACGCTAACGCTACGTAGTGTCAACCCAGCATTTTAGTAAGGGTATCTTCATCAATTACTTTTGTGCCTAATTTTTCGGCTTTAGAGAGTTTCGAAGCACCCACATTTTTACCCGCAACCAGGTAAGTTGTGTCTTTGCCAACACTTGATTGAAAAGTACCACCCAAGGTTCGGATCTTCTCGGCTACCATTTCTCGACCCAAACTCTGGAGTGTACCAGTCACTACAAAACTTTTGCCTTGCAATTTGCCACCAGTTTTTTTGACTTCTTTAGGCCAAACACCTAATTGCCTAAACTTTGCCAGCAGTACTTGATTATCGTCGTCGATAAACCAGCCCAAGATAGACTCAGCCACAATTTCGCCAACACCATCAACCGCTCTTAGCTGATCAAGTTCAGCCGTGCCTAAATTATCAAAACGACGGAACCTGTTGGCCAAATCAATCGCCGTCTGATCGCCAACATGCCTTATACCCAAGCCATAAATGAAGCGTGCTAGAGTAGGCTGTTTCTTGTCAGCAATTGCGCTAATTAATTTTTTAGCTGAAATATCGGCAAAACGGTCAAGCTCAATAACCTGTTGGTAAGTCAAATTATAAATGTCTGCTAAATCTTTAACTAAACCGGCATCTATTAAAGCCTCGACGTTCTTTTCGCCCAATGTATCAATATCTAACGCACCCTTGCTAGCATAATGTTGCAAAGCGCGTTTTAGAATCAACGGACCTGTTAAGCCTTTAGCACGGTAAACGGCCTCGCCAGCCGGGCGGATAAACTCAAGTTCTGGGTATTGTCTTTTAAGCTCTTGTTCAAAATGAATCCGTTTGGCTCCCGATGGCCTAAGCTCTAAAATAACTTTCTCAACCTGAGGTATAATATCGCCAGCCTTATAGATTACGACAGTGTCGCCAATACGTACGTCATGCCTAGCAATCTCATCTGCGTTATGTAAGCTGGCATGCTTTACGGTTGTGCCAGCGACAATTACCGGATCAAAAACAGCTACTGGAGTTGCTGCACCAGTACGCCCAATACTTATAACTATATCTCTGACGATTGTAGTCGCCTGTTCGGCTGGATACTTAAAAGCTACGGCACCACGAGGTGTTTTGCCAACTACCCCCAACGAGTCATACTGCGCCCGGTCATTAACTTTAATAACTAGACCATCGGTTATGTAAGGTAAACCGTGGCGAGCTTTGCTCCAATGATCGACATATTGCATTACTTTATCAATATCTGTAAACGCGGAGGCTTCTGGGCTACGGTAAATACCAATGTCAGTTAGAAGTTCGTATACAAATTCATTTGTTGGTACTTCGGTTGCATCTTCACGCAAACAATCATAACCAACAAAATGAAGTGGTCGTTCGGCTACTAGTTCTGGGTTTAGTTGCCTGATTGTTCCAGCACTTAAATTACGCGGATTAGCAAAAATCGGCAAGCCCTGCTGTTCACGCTTAGTATTAAGTACATCAAAATCAGCTTTGTACATAACAATCTCGCCACGGATTTCCGTTCGACCTTGTAAGAATTTTTTATATTTAGTCTGATTACGTAAAGTTAGTGGAACATTTTTTATTGTCCGCACATTCTGGGTGACATCCTCGCCTACTTTTGTGTCACCTCGGGTAATTGCCTGAGCCAAAACACCGTCTCGATAAATTAACGCACAGGCTAAACCATCTTTTTTAGTGTCACAAAAAAATTCATGCTTTTTGCCAGGCAATAGTTTATTCATGCGCTCTACCCAAGTCTCTACATCTTGGCGCGAAAATACATCATTCAATGAAATCATCGGACGAGTGTGCCGAACTTTTACAAATTTGTCTAAAGATTTTGAGGCCACCCGTTGAGTTGGACTATCTGGAGTAACTAAATCTGGATGAGAGTTTTCGATTGACTTTAACTCTTGCATCAAGCCATCGTAAATAGCATCACTAACACTCGGATTATCTAGATTATAGTATTGATGGGCGTATTCATTTAATAAATTCTTCAACTGGACTGCCCGCTGTTTGGCATCAGCTTTGTTTAGCTGTTTCATAATAGAGACCTATAAAGTTTGTAACCACTACCAATAGCTAGTGGCATCGCTAAGGCCGATAAAAGTGCCATCACCCATTCAGTTAATACCGGCAATGTCATAATAAAAAATAATAGTATTCCGCCAAAAATCACAGCCAACAATATTGCAAAAAGTAATAATTTGCGCATTATTACCCATCGCCTAAATGCGACTACTTTTTTAGCACTTCTATATGCTTGCATCGGTG
>CAZSVQ010000030.1:3448-3698 GCA_964610345.1 uncultured Candidatus Saccharibacteria bacterium
TGGCAATGTCACAATTATTAACGATAATAAAGATGCACTTACTAAATAAAAACTGAATAAAGTCATCAGTACGGTCAGTAGTGCCCACAAAGTTGTCTCTAGCACTGTAACCGCCAGCCCATTAACCTGCACAGTACTGAAAACACTTACACCTATAACCATCGGCAATAACTGAACACCAATTACAATTAATAAAAGCAAAAAAGGGATGAGTGGAGCCATTCCCTCATAAAACGGCTGTTTTAATTTG
>CAZSVQ010000030.1:3708-8335 GCA_964610345.1 uncultured Candidatus Saccharibacteria bacterium
TGACGAAATAGCCAAATAAATGCCAGAGCACAGACAATCACAATAATAGTTTGGTATAAATTTGCAACTTCATTCACCGCTCCGCTGCCAGAACCAGCAACAACACCAAGTAGTGTCGCTCCAAGTTCAAATCCATTTATACCAGAAGACTGCTGCAACTCTTGTTTGATAGCTGGTACATCTAACGCGGTTGTTAAACCTTTTACAAAAAGCAAGTTTAATAAAAAATAAATGGCAATAAGCCCAAAAAATAAACGCTTGTTCTGCCACATATGTTGCCAAGTTTCGAGTAGCATCCTAGCGACAGACGGTAGTTTTTTTTGAACAGGTGGTTTTATGCGTTTGGTCAATTTGAATGCTTTATATTTTGGTGTTTTTCGCTTGCGATTTGGCATTTAGACTTTATCCTCCATCTGTCCTAATCGTTTAATTCGCTCCTCTATGGGCGGATGTGTACTGAATAACCCTGCTAAATTGCCTTTTTTGAGAGGGTTTGCAAAAAAGAAATGCGCTGTTGAAGAATTTTGACGCTTCATCACACTACCGTTAACCTGAATTTTAGATAATGCAGAAGCAAGCCCTTCTGGGTAACGAGTAGCCAAAGCACCAGTTGCATCGGCCAAAAATTCGCGCTTACGAGAAATTGCCATTTGAATTAACATCGCGGCAAATGGCGCCAAGATGGCCGCCACAATACCAAGCAAAAAGAATAATTGCCCACCGCCATCATCATCACTATCCCTAAACCAACTTAACCTTAGCATAATGTCAGAGATAAGCCCCACTACTGCCACTAACGCAAACGCGACCATTGCAACCCTGATATCATAATTTTTAACATGCCCCATCTCATGCGCCATCACACCTTGCAACTCTTTATCATCCAAAGTGTTTAGTAATCCGGACGTCACAGCAACCGAGGCATGGCTTGGGTTACGCCCTGTTGCAAAGGCATTTAAAGCCGGATCTTCAATGATATAAACTTTTGGCATTGGCAATCCCTCTGTAATAGCCAAATTTTCAACAATTCTGTATAACCTAGGGTTGTCTTTTTTAGCAATTTCATGAGCACCACTAACCGCCAAAGCAGCTTTAGAGCTAATATAATAGCTTATTAATACATAAATTATTGCACCAATAATCACATAGTAAGTGACATAATCGCCGGCATTTAAAAATTTTGCGAAAATCCAAGCCAACCCTGACACTAAAATTAAAAATAACCCCATGATTAAATATGTTTTACGTTTGTTAGATGATATTTCACTATACATTTAATTTACTTTGTACGGATGTAGCTCAATTATGTTATTTCTATGCCATCGCTCAATAATATTGACGGCTAGTTTGTGTGGTAAAAAATCAATAGAAAATTCAGCTTCGGTTAGTTTTTGAAGCTGTAAATTTTCGTCATCTACTTTTAACAACTGGTGGGTTATGGTTCCTGAATCTGGGTAGGAAAACCGCATGCCATTAACAGGTGCACCGCAACTATATTGAAAAGCTTTAGTAAGCTCAACTTCATAGCACTCGATCATATTACTCAAAAGATACTTTAGTAGGGTTTTGAATTGCTTCTTTTTCTGCCTCGTCAACTTCGTAAAAATCGCGTGATTTAAAACCAAGCATACCAGCAAAAATATTAGTTGGAAACACTTGAATCTTAGTGTTTAAATCACGAACAGCGCCATTATAAAACCTGCGAGAAGCCTGAATCTTATCTTCTGTATCAACAAGTTCGTCTTGTAGGGCTTTAAAGTTTTCATTAGCTTTCAAATCTGGGTAGGCTTCTGCTACGGCAAACAAGCTTTTAAGTGCACCTTCAAACATGTTGTCAGCCTTGGCAGTGTCTTGTACGCCTTTGGCGTCCATTATAGCTGTTCGAGCTTTTGTAACCTCTTCAAATACCTTTTTCTCGTGCTTAGCATAACCCTTTACAGTATCTACCAAATTCGGTATCAAATCTGATCGACGTTTTAACTGAACAGTGATATCACTCCATGCCTCATCAACACGTACTTTTGACCTAACCAGGCCATTATATATAAGTGCAATTACAACACCTATTACTACTATAACTCCGATTGCAATTAACATCGGTTTCCTCCCTTTATTACCATGTTTATATTGTATCACCGATTACAACATTACCAACACATTTTTAAATCATTTATTTAATACAGGTTGTGTTTTATAATACTAACGCAGGGCAAAATATAATGCTTCAAAAACACAAATTAACACTAACACTTCCTATTTTTATAATTATTGGTTTTGTTTTGTTATCGCCAAACAATAGTGAAGTAAAACCTACCGCACAGAATGAGCAAACCAATCAATTGCAAGCTCTAACCACTGAGACACAAAAAAGTGATTCAAATAATCAAATCCAAGACACCCAATCTACGCCCAATGCTAGGCAATCAAGTCAAACTAAAAATCAACATTATACTTCACCTACGTTAAAATCAAGCCCAAATTACCAGCAAGTTCCGTATTATTTATTGGCAACGGTTAACGATCCACTATTTGGTACAAGTTGGCATCATAGCAAAATTCAAACTGATCGTGGTTGGGATTTGTCTACTGGCTCGTCTTCTGCAACGGTTGCCGTAATTGATACTGGTTTTGAACTCAATCACGAAGATTTGTCTAGCAAATGGTATCAAAACAATGGTGAAATTGGCCAAACAAATGGTGACGATTTTTGTTGGACTGGTTCGCCAATTGAAAAATCTACCAACAATTGTGATGATGACCAAAATGGTTATGTTGATGACTGGCGAGGTTTTGACTTTTTTTACGCAGACAACAACCCGCAAGCTGGCCAAGTAAACCCAACCGGTGAAGGCACAGCTCATGGTTCGCTAGTTTCTGGTACCATTGGCGCAGTCGCCAACAATAATAAAGGTTCGGCTGGCATTGACCAAAATGTTAAAATTCTACCTCTTCAAGTATTTAGTGATGACGGCGAAGCGTTTACAGATGATTTAGTATCTGCCATAGACTATGCAACCGATATGAATGTAAATGTCATAAACCTTAGCTTGGGTTCTGACCAATATGACGCAACCCTTTTAAGTGCAATTAATCGTGCCCGTACAAATGGCACATTAGTTGTGGCAGCTAGTGGCAATTGTGCTCTTAACGACAAGCCAATTTGCAACAATTTAAGTGCACCCGGGCGCATGACCTACCCTGCACTTTATGACAACGTTATAGCTGTTGGTGCTACGACTAGCACTGATCAACGCGCCAGCTTTTCTAGCTATGGCTCCCAATTAGATATAGTTGCCCCGGGTAACTCCATTGGACCTTTACCAATTTATAACAATGGTGCAGTAAATTCATACGCAATAGCTAGTGGTACGTCATTTGCATCACCGTTAGTAGCTGGCTTAGCTTCTGTTTTAATAGCCCAAAATCCTAACGCCAGCCTTTCGCAGTTAGAAGAAATACTGATAAAAAGCACTGATAAAATTTCCGCAATGAACGGCCAAACTTTTACAAACGAATTCGGCAATGGTCGGATCAATGCCCATAAAGCTACCTTATTAGGTTTAGCCAAAACCCAAGAAAACTTACTTGGTAATAATTTAACATCTCCCCGCCAGCCAGCTGTTGGCAAAATTTGGCGATCCGTTACTGGAAATGTTGGCCATAATGAGGTCATCTTGGTTGGTTGTCGAATATTTGATGCCGATATCTGCTCTGTTACTGCAGAAAACAATGGGATCTATCGCTTTAACCCTGGCACCCTGCAAAAGAATGATGTAATTCAATATATATTCATTAATGGATCAAGCTTACCAAATGGAAGCTCTAGCATAAGCGTTCACAATCACGAATACGCCACTCAAGTTTCAACTTTGATTAAATAAAAACCGAACACTGATTTGAGTTATTGTAATAAATTTCAATGGTGTCCCTATATAACGAAACTAAAACCCTATTTTAAGAAAATTTAGTAAACTTCATAAGCACTTCTGATTTTTCAACTAAAAAATGATGGCAGATACTCAAAAAATCGCCCGAATGGGCGAAGAATTGAATTTTTACTCTGAAATGGTGTCCTTGTACGACAAGGCTAGAACCTATTTTGAGGAAAACGCCTGAAAAGCACAGCCCCGCCGTTTGCCAGCCAAAGGCTGACCCGCCCCGCCAGCCCTGACTTTTACAAATTTTTTGAATTTTCTCCCGCCGGATTTCTTTTTTTGGTTGAGAAAAAGTCAGGTCTGTCGGGTCGGCTGCCCACAAGGGCAGAAACGGCGTGGCGGTCGGTGGTTTTTTGGTATTGATTTCGTATAAATTATGGTAGAATATCTTTAGATACAGTAAAAACGAAAATTAAAACAGAAAAGAGTTAAAAATGAGTGAAGATTTCCCTCAACCACACCCAGATGAATTACAGCAAGTCCAGCCACAGCATATAGAAGTTGTGAGCGATGAGTCAGCCCAGCACTTTAATCATGGCGAGCAAGTAGATATTGCACCACAAAGTTTGGACTTACAGACCGATGAGTGGACGCACGCACTCGCTGAAGCCCCTATTTATAAAAAATTCGGTAAAGTACATGCCGAAGTTGCGCAGGGGGGTGAAACACTGCAAACCGTATTAGCTGACGGT
>CAZSVQ010000031.1:0-8236 GCA_964610345.1 uncultured Candidatus Saccharibacteria bacterium
TACGATTAGTTAGCACTAATCTTCGGAGTCCAATATGTTTCTGAACTTATGCATTATCAAACAATCTGTATTTTTAGCCATTAATTATGCTAATATTAAGTAGAAATGTTGAGGGTAATTTAGTCATGTTTCTGGCAATTGATGTTGGTGGTACAAAAACACTTGTAACTGCATTTACTCAAAATGGCAAAATCAGCAAGTCAATCAAGCTAAAAACCCCAAAAGATTACGATAAATTCTTAAGTACCCTTTCGGCAACCTTGATTCGCTTTAATGAGTATGATTTTAACTACGCTTGCATCGCTATACCTGGAAAAATTGATCGCAAGAATGGTGTTGGCATAGCATTTGGCAACCTTAAGTGGGAAGACATCCCTATCAAAAAAGATCTTAAATCGATAGTTAAATGCCCCATTGTTATAGAAAATGATGCAAATATTGCAGGTATATATGAATCAAGAAATATCATACATGATTATAAAAAAGTTATTTACCTAACTATCAGCACCGGAATTGGCTCTGGAGTAACCATAAACGGTATTCTTGATCCAGAACTTATTGACAGCGAAGCCGGACAAATGATGATTCAATATGGCGAAAAAACATTAGCCTGGGAGCGAATTGCATCTGGTAGTGCAATTAAAAATCGCTACGGTAAAATAGCTGCCGATATTAAAGATAAAAAGACTTGGCAAGAAATTTGCCATCGCTTTGCAATCGGTATTAGCGCCCTAATAGCTACAATACAACCTGATGCAATAGTTATTGGAGGTGGGGTTGGTACTCACTTTAAAAAATATGGCGCCCAATTAAATAAAGAGCTCAAAAAACTAAGCACACCACTGACCCCAGTACCGCCGATTCTCCAAGCCAATAAACCTGAAGAAGCAGTAATTTATGGCTGTTTTGAGGTAGCAAAGGATAGTTATGAAGAATCTCGTAAGTAAACTCCGTCGCGACTATCCAATGATAGATTTTTTTAATAGTCAAAATTTTAAGTGGTCATCAGAAAAACAACAAATAAGTTATATTGAGCAAGTTTTGAGCACAAATCGTGGCCAATGGACCTTACTGCACGAGCTTGGACATGCGCTTTGTGGTCATAAAAACTACACCTACGATTTAGAGCTTCTTGAAATGGAAGTATCCGCCTGGGAAAAAGCTCAAGAAATTTCAGAAAGCTACAATATAGAAATCAACCAAAATCATATCGAAGACTGTCTGGACACTTACCGCGATTGGCTACATCTTAGAAGCACTTGCTCGCAGTGCAAATCTGTAAGCGTACAAAAAGATACCTATAATTATCAATGCTTCAATTGTGAAAATAAGTGGCGCGTCACTTCGTCACGCCTAACGCGCCCATATAGAATTTCGATATAAAAAAACAATGCCCGATCAAACTAATAGAGCATTGTTTTTTTGACCTCAATCGTAACTAGAATTAAGCTTTCTTAGTACGACGAGAAATACGGCCACCTTTTGCACCAGCTTCACGAGCTAGCTCACGGTTTGCAAAAAAGCCACCTGTGCGACCCTTTTTGCCACCCGTAGCACCAATTTTTGCATAAAAATCAGCACCGTATTTAGCCTTATTTGTTGCAGCAGCAGCTTTGCCGCCAGCTTTTGTTCCAGCCATTGTGGAAACCTCCCACTATTTTGTTAATAGTATCCCACCACAAATCTTTTACCCTAAAGAAATAAAAAGAGCCCAGAAAATGGACCCTCAATTTCTTTCGAATACGCTTATGATAACATTTTGTAATGCTAATGTCAACTTATTTTATTTGTTTGCCGTTATTTTTTATGATTTTGATGTTCTGGAAGAATTGGTGGCAAGGTTTCTGGGTCAAATGTAATAATATCTTCAACTGGCGTAAGATTATCTTTTTGCTTTTGTTGCTCTTCTAGCAAAGTATCAACTACCTTCAACACCTTGTCTACTGCCCCACCCTTATCAAGTGCTTCCCTGTTTGGGGGCCAAAATGCTCTTCGAAGAGCAAGCTCTCCTATAGCAAATATGCGTCCCGTCAAATTACCGTCTTGGCTTTCGGCTTTGAGTTCTGCTAACTCCGCCAGTTTGCTTGGGTTTGCTATATTGCCTTTACTGTCTGGAAGAAGTGTACTTGATCGCAAATAAGGACGTGCTTCACCGCTAAAAATCTTTGCAGCCCGAAGTATCGTTGGGTCAACATCAGCTAATACGTTTTGATTTTTTTGTTTTCGGTTCATACTGGTATGTATTATATACCGCTATAGCTTATTTGTCAATGTTTTATTACAATTCAGTTATACACGCGTACATAGTCTATCAACATAGATGTCGGCAAATCAGCAGGATTTGGTTTGCCACGACCTTCTACTTCATTACCATATTGCAAAGTTATCAATAAACGATGCTGTCCGTAATTAAAAGGCCACAGCTTTCCGGACGGTGTATCACTTTCGTTAATTCTCCAGGTATTAACTCCGTCAACCATAAATTGAATATAGCCCTGTCGCCATTCTGCACCATAAACATGAAAATTATCACAAAATCGCTCGTTCATAGAATAATAACCACCTTTGTGCCATTTTTCGGCTGACGAGCTGTCTCGCCCAGCATGTACAGTATGTTTGATTCTTTTTAAGTTACCGTCCATGGTCTCCCATATATCAATCTCGCCTTGTGCCGGCCATGGTGTACCAGATGTCCAAATAGCCCCCCATACCCCTGTTGCACAGGATAATTTAGCTCGCACCTCTATCCGGCCCTGATTAGTCAAAAATCGCCCTCCGCCCGTATCCATCCCTGAACTTGAAAGCTGTGATGGGTCACCGTAATAGTCTGTACATATAGTCTTACCCTCATCTTTGATTGTCATCTTTAAACTTCCCTGCCCGTCCATTGAAATATTTTGTGGTGTCTTTTGCCAACAATGTGACCCCCAGCTAGATCCTTGTGTAAAAACATTCCACTTAGAATTATCTGGATAAGTGCCTGCATTGCCATCAAAATCATCACAAAATTTTAAATTCGTTAATTGTGCGCATTTTTTATCGTTTGAGTTAGTTTGAGTCGCAAATTGAATTGCCGATCCGCCAGATGCACTAGCATCATTATTCATCAAATTTATGTTGCCAGATATACTGCCAGATTCTGGCTCGAGCCCAATTGAAAACGAAGCTGCCTGAGTATACACAACAAATAATAAACCCATAACACCGATCAGAACAATTACAACTTTAGTGCGACCACTAGTTGTTGACTTATTGTTTTTAAATCGTTGCGTGTATAGCTTGTTTGTCATTATGATAATGATTATAAACCATGTGAAATTGCAATAAAATTAGCATCAAAAAGCCTTTTGATTTACAATGTCTTTGAGTCGTAAAAAAACAAAAAGCGTGTCAAAGCATGCCACCAAAAAACACACAAATTAATTCAAATATTTTAGAGCCAAAAACAAATGGCGTAAACCGTAAAAATAAGTTATTTTTAAAAAAAGTAGCGCAGTTTATTGGTTTGGTTTTATTAATTTTTGGTTTTATTTATACAATATGGTTACTTTTGCCTCGTTCTATAAATTTTACATACTCAGCCAATTCATGTATCACCCAGCCCATATTAATGCCTAGTACAATCCATACAAATGACCAGTCATATCAAATACTCACAGATGGTGGGTTAAAAATAGCTCGATTACATATTTTATCATCCAAAATTTGCATTAAACCGCTAAAAGCACCGAAAGAAAATCATAAAAATCAACTTACTCTAAAATTATATAAAATCATACCAGTAAAAAGCCTCTCAATATCAACACCTCACTATCCAAAGATAAATTTAGATACTCTTTCTCAACCAGTAGCGCCAACTAAGTCGGCAGAATTAAAACTAAGCAATACTGACAATATTTTTACTTATAACCTTAAAGTTGGCAAAAAATCAACTGTCTGTAACGTGAGCCAACAGAGTTTAACTTGCCCATTAGCTAATTTAGCAATTTTACCTGGCACTTCAAATCCCGCCACTCTCAACAGAACTTTTAATAATAATCATATCGAGACTATTTTTGACGACAAAATTCAAACCTTAGACCCCATTAATGTAATAGGTGGTAACGCAGTAAATGGAAATATAATCTATGATCAACCAAACGATTTTGAAATAATATTTGATAAACCACTTTCTGATGTAACCAAGCCAATAATCCAAACAAAAGATGGCGATACTTTTAAAGAAATAGAATCGTCTTACGAAATTAAAGAATCGAGACTAATCATTAAACCGACTCAACCTTTTGTACGGAAAAGCACATATATTTTAACTTTAGACCAAGCTACTTCAACCACCGGTAATGTGCTGTTATCAGCTTATAATGCTGAATTTTCACTTTCTGGTGGGCCAAAAGTTATCAAACATAACACCGGAACCTATGCTTTTGACCCCAATAAAACCATTTCTCTGAATTTTGACCAAAATATTAACCCTAATCAAGAATTAAGCTCAGTTGTAAAAATGCAAGGTACTGGATTGTCGACTCATAATATTACTATTTCTGGTAAATCTATCCATATTAATCCAAACCAAAGTTTGCCAAATTGCACAAATGTAACAATTGAATTAAATAATAATTTACAAAATGAACATGGCGTTACCGGAGATTCCACTTGGAAGCATAGTTTTAGGACACTTTGCCGACGAAGCTCATCAATTGGAACAAGTACACAAGGCCGAAGCATTGTTGCTCATTGGTTTGGGTCAGGTTCTAATATAGTGATGTTTATTGGTGGGATCCATGGTAACGAAAAAAGCTCAATACTCACACTAGAGTCTTGGCTAGATGATCTTGAAAAACATGCGGATAAAATTTCTGCTGGCCGAACAATTGTTGTTATAACAACAGCTAATCCAGACGGTTATTCTTCAAATTCAAGATTTAATGCTCGTGGAGTAGATTTAAACCGAAACTTCCCTACTGCAAACTGGAGCTCTACCGTGTCTGGACCCGGATATACTAATCGAGTAAATGGAGGTGGTGAATCTTCGTTATCAGAACCAGAAGCAATAAGTATTGCTAATTTTGTTAAACAGCATCGCCCTCGAGCTGTTCTAACTTTTCATTCTCAAGCTAGCCTTGTTACCCCAAATTATGCTGGAGATTCTGATTCAATAGCAAGATTATATGACTCAAAAGTATCCTATAATTATGCAAATACATCCCAAACTGATGCTGCTTTGGGTTACAGTACAACTGGTGATTTTGAGTTCTGGTTACGAGATATTGGCATATCAAATATTTTAATAGAACATTCAACACTTGCAAAAAATGAGTTTACGAAAAACCGCGACGCTCTTTGGGCAATTGTCGGTTTATAATTAATAATCATATTTTCTGCCAAAAACAAAGTTTGTAACCATCTGGATCTTTAAGGATAAATTCTCTGTTACCCCACTCCCAATTTCGAGGTTTTGTAGATGGATTTAAATCAAGTTTTATTTGTCTTTCATGTTCTTTATCTACATCATCAACTTTTATGTAAATATACATACCCCTGCCCTTTAAGCTAGTTAAGGAATCTCCACTAAACTCGTCTTCATCGCGCATGTTTACTAACGTTATCTGAAATCTACCAAGTAAAATCTCAGAATATGCATCTATTGATGCAATAATCTCAAAACCGAGTTTTTTATAAAACTTTTCTGATAATTTATTCTCTTGAACCCATAATAATATATTTGTAAATCTCATATCTTTTATTCTGAGATGTTTCTAAAAACATTTCACAGTATTTTTTACAACTATAACAATCACTACTATTTCTGTCGGGCAAATAAGTATTAGTACTTATTAAAGTTATCTTCAAGCGTTTGCCACATTGATTGAGACCTATTATATGGAACTGCATCTTGATAATAATACCACCAGAAATACCCACCAACATAACGTGCTCCAAGCGCCGTCTTTAATGCATTGTGCATACCATAATATCTATTGGCTATGGTTTGCTTTTCACTTAAACTAGGGTTCGTCGGCAATCCATCATCCTTGCCTTGTGCCCCAACCTCACCCATACCAATTTTTGCATTTGGGAATATTGTCTTAAGCTTATTAAAGATCGTAATGAATTGCTGGTCAGTTGGTTTTGCTCTTGGGTCACATGCAGTTTCGTAAAAGCTAAGCAAAACATAATCGACACCATTTTTTATTTCAGAAGATAATGAATTGGCGAAAGTTTCTGTGTCTTCCCATGAGCTACTGTAACAATCTGAACTTGGCCAATAATTTAATGTTACGGCGGAACGCAAGTTAAGATTTGCATTCTCCTTTTCAACTACATCATATGCGGCTTGAGTTTTTGCCCTAATGTCTGCTGGCTGACCTACCCACTCACCATTTAGCTCATTACCAATTTCCCAGACATCAATTTTGTCAGAAAAAGCATTAACAAAATTACGTGAACGTGTTCGATAGTTTTCAACGCTCATATTACCAAGACCTGTCGAATCTAGTATCTCACCCATAATATAACTTTTTGGATAAATCTGATTGACTGCACTGGTATAGCTAGAGACATTCATCCCGTCTTGGAACACGATTCGAGTTGTCGGCATTTTAGTGTGTCTATCAAGTGAATCAACTAATGAATTGAGCTGTTCAACAGATTCCGTTGTTACGCCGTATATTGTATCCGGGAATGGTCTGAGCTCGCCGGTTTGGGTAGCTGTTCCAAATTGAACTGCTTTTGAACCTGAAGCTGTTGGATCATTAATAACAAAGTTATTTGACGCTGTTGTTTCTGGCTCTATAGATAGAGAGAACGATGCAGCACTTGAAATTAATAAAGCCATCATTCCTAATACACTAAATACCCCGATAAACACAAATAATCTGTGATTATATACTGGACGCACTACTATTTTTTTGATTGTTTTCATTTAACTAATGCTTAATAGTATAACTATATACTGTCGACAACATATACTACAAGTTTAAAATGGTGTCAAAATTTACGACTAGTAGCTGTTCATAATCTATTGTTCCCAGCAAGCAAATGAAATCTTCATGTCAACCGGGTCATATTGAGGCTTACGCATTGCCATCCTTTTTTTAACATTTGCATCTGGGCAAATTGCTGTCGCTACTCCCTTATATTCTACTTGCCCTACCCACAAACCTTTAGACAAAGCAATATTATATACTTCGCATTCATTATATTGCTTACATTCTTCGTTCAAAAATCCATCAGCTTGACATGAACCATTTTTACAATATGAAACATTTGATGGATCAACTAACATTTCCTCTGCTATCTCTACACCATTCTTTGCTATTGCGGCCATACCGCGTTGATGTGTTTGATAGAAGAATTCCCTGTACCATCGTAAGCTAATCTGTTCATTTACCCCAAAAGTGGTATCATTACCGTAAGAATTATTCTGATCACCCTCCACGCCATCACAACCAATACTCTTGGCAAGATCTAATCGAGCCCACATTATTGGAGCAAAATACTTCCACGAAGCTTCGCGAATATCAAGCCAATATTCTCCGTTAAATGTACCTCCAGAAGAATCTTCTGAATCACCCCCCAAAACATCTATATTTTGATATTCGGGCGGTCCATTGTATCCAACTGTTCGTATATTATTATTCGTACCCCATTTGCCAGGGAAAAGTGATGCATCAGGCTCGTAGTCCTCAAAGGCGCCAGTATCCATATAACATACAACTTTCTTACCTGAAGCTTTTAGACTCGCTATGATGCCCGCATTAGAACCCTTTGGCCATGTAACAGTTGTAGTGTAACCGTTAGCCCATGTGACTTGCTGCGTCATATTAGACGGTATAGCATCGGTTAGATCAATATCGTACATATCAAATCGGCTCAACTCACTAGTATCTGCCTTCCCGGATAACACCCATTGCCAGCGAGTTTGTTGAGCGGGCTTCCATACAGCACCAGTTTGTATAGCAGAACCAAACTGTACTGCTTTTGTGCCAGATGCAGTTTGATCATTGATAACGAAGTTATTAGGCGCAGATTCTTCTGGTTCTACAGATATCGAGTATGTGGCAGCATTCGTAACCAGCAAAGCAACCAATCCAAGCACACCAAAAACCACTAAAAAAACGTAAAGCCTTCTACCTATATTGATTTGCTCGAAATAAATCTTAGTCTTTTTCATACACCTAATGCTTATTGTATTAATTGTACTGTGATACTCAGTTTATACAATACTAGTAATCTG
>CAZSVQ010000032.1:0-8130 GCA_964610345.1 uncultured Candidatus Saccharibacteria bacterium
ACTGATCCAGAAAAATGTATTAGTGCCTTGAAGTGGACAGTTGCCGAGATGGAACGTCGCTATAAGGCATTATCTGAAGAAGGCTTTCGTGATATCGGTGAATATAACACCGCTAAAAAAGATGAAGGCATGCCATACATTGTGGTTGTAATTGATGAGCTAGCCGACCTGATGATGATGGCGGCAAAAGACGTTGAAGCTTTGATTGTTCGGATTGCTCAAAAAGCGCGAGCAGTCGGTATTCATTTGATTCTTGCTACCCAAGACCCGCGCGCAGAAGTTATAACAGGGCTAATTAAAGCCAACGTGCCAGCTAGAATGGCATTTACAGTTGCAGCGCAGATCAACTCGCAAATTATTATCGGGCAGACTGGTGCAGAGAAGTTGCTAGGTAAGGGTGATATGTTGCTGTACACATCCGATAAGCCAAAACCGATACGCGTCCAAGGCGCTCTGATTGAAACGGACGAAGTCAGAAAATTAACCAAGTTCTTGCGAGATCAACGCGAACCGCAATATGATGATGAAGTTGTAAGCCAGCCAGTTCAGCTTAATGGCCGGGGTGGTGTTGTTGCTGAGATTGATGATACTGATGAACCAATTTATAAAGATGCTGTAAGGGTTGTGATAGAAGGCCGCAAGGCCAGTACTAGCTTGTTACAAAGACGATTACGAATTGGGTATTCTAAAGCTGCCCGTTTGATTGAGGCAATGGAAGAGCAGGGAATCGTTGGGGCTGCCAATGGTGCTAAGGGCCGAGAAGTATTGGTAAGTTCTATGGATGAAGTTTTTGGTGGTAGTGCGGCGTCTGCTCAGGATAATGGCGAAGAAGATATTTAATAAATAGTATTGCTTTAGGCTACAAAATTGCTTACGATTAAATAGAAACAAAAACGGTTCAACAAAATAGAGCCGCTTCATGACAAAATATACAAATTTTGTTTTGTGTATGGATGAGCATAAAGAGTTTGTTGTCTGAGCAAGACTTATCTGTGGATACGTCGAACAAAGAAACAACTGATTAGGACATTCAGAAACAGACAAAAATGTTAGTTTTGTTTTGGAGCGGCTCTTTGCCGGTTAGGTGGAAGTGCGGAATATAGTCCTTTAGCCAGTTTTTTTGTTTAATCGAGTTTAAAGTCCTTTTGATGATTTTAGCGATTGAAGTTCGGCAGGTGAAGGCCAAGCATTGAAATTACAGCCCTGTAAGCTTATGGATTGTTGTTGCATTACTGGAGCCGATTGGCCGGCCCCGCCACAAAATCGGTGGCTAAAGCCCAGCCAATGGCCAGTTTCGTGGTTAATTACCATTGAACGGTATTCATCCAGTGCACCACCAGCACCATTCCAGGCTGGGCTTGCACTCACCCAACGGTCAAAGTTAATAATTACGTTATTACCGACTCGACAACTCCAGGTAGAGTCACAAATGGTCGAGCTAAAGCTTGGCACCAATTCGGCAGCTGTAAGCCAAGCGGTGAAGCTACAGCCACTAGCAACTGGGTTAAAGGTGATTCGACTGCCCATACCCCAGCCGCGACTATCGGCATATACGCTAGCTAGTTTTGACCTGAAGGCACCAAGATGCGACTCGTCTACACCTTTAGCAGAAACGCAGTAGGTGTAACTTATTCGTTTTTCTGGCGCAGGTTCTAACACAACTGTAGAATTGGTATTATTTTGTATAGCTGTACTAATTTGATTTGTAGCTTGAGCTTTATTTCCTAAACTAATACCAAAACTTTTTGCTGTCGCATCTAATAAGTAACCAATATTTTTTTGCGATAATTTAAAGGTAGAATTATCAGGCTCAAATAGATTGGCAATTTCTGATGGCGATAGTGATTTTAATTTATCATTAAAGGTTAATTTTACTGATGTTTGAGTTGATTTGTTGAGCTTTGTAAGTTCAGCTTGTATATCGATTGGATTAGCTGGCGCGTCTCCTTGTTGTGTCGGTAAGTTAACTTCGGCCTGTCCAGCTTGCATAGATGATTCAATATTTTGCACAGCAGTAGGTAGATCAATCGTTAAGGGTTTTACGGCTACAATTTCAATAAATTTGTCTGCCTGACGGTCAATTTTTGCGGCTGAGCCTAAAACTTCTAAGTCCGGTTTAACGCTGTTTAGATAAGCCTCGGTTTTTGGCTTATCAATAGAAAACACAGCATTATTTTTGCTCGTAATAAATAGATTTAAAAATGGGATAACATGACGGTTTTGTTTTACTTGATTAGAAATCTTGGGGTAATCGACAGAGATACCAAGCTCTTCGGGCGAGGCTTGCTTAGATTTTTCACCAGCGGTAAGCTTGATGTTTTCTGGAGTACTAATTATGGATTGTGCTTTTTGCTCAAGCTTACTAGTCGGAATTGAACTAATAGGCACATTATTTAAACTAGTTTTGGGGTAAGTTTTATTTTTGAAGTACAAAAAAGTACCAACATTTATTATCAACAAGAATGCAGTAACGCCAAGAATTATAAACGCTATCGTTTTTTGACTTGAGCGTCTGAGCTTGCGTTTGCTTGGTTTGCGCTTGGTTTGCTTTTTCATCAAACTATATTATAGCAATTATTTGGATTTACAACAGGGGCGAAGAATGTTACAATAACTTAGTTATTAACTAACTTCAGCTCGTGATTTCTTTAGGTGCACGGGCAGAAACCAAAGGAAGGAGTTCGATATATATGCAAAAGTACGAACTAGCCGTGCTGTATCATCCAGATCTAGAAGTTGATCTAGCAAAAGGTGAACAGCGTGTTAAGAAAATAATTGATGACAACAAAGGTAAAATTGTTGACACCGATAACTGGGGTAAGAAAAAACTTGCTTACCCAATCAATAAGCTTGAATCAGCTGTGTACGTGTTTTATGTCGTAGAGCTTGAAACAGCTTGCTTGGCAAAGGTTGAGGCAACCCTTAACATTACCGACGAAGTTATTCGTTATTTGATTGTTAAGTTAGACGCTAAAGAACAGGCTAAAATTGCGGCAGCTAAAGAAGCAGCTGAAAAAAAGCAAGCTAAACGAGCTGAACATGCAGAAGCTAAGGCTCAAGAAGTAGCAGAATCTTAAAATAGATTATCTAAGGGTTATAAGGGAGATAAAAGCGATGGCAAAGGGTTTTAACAAAGTAATTTTAATGGGAAATTTAACACGCGATCCTGAGGTCCGGACAACGCCAAACGGTCAAAGTGTGGCTAACTTTTCATTAGCCGTAAATCGGACTTGGAAAGGCGCTGATGGTAACCAGCAAGAATCTGTTAGTTACATCGATTGCGTAGCTTGGGGGCGTACCGGAGAAGTGATTGCGCAGTACATCCAAAAAGGGCGACCAATTTTAGTTTCTGGACGTCTTGATCAACGTAGTTGGGAACAAGATGGCCAAAAGCGGAGTAAAGTTGAAGTCGTTGTAGAAGATTTTAACTTTATAGGTGGCGGTTCTGGTAGTGGTGATTTTGGCGGTAGTAATACACCTCGCTCATCAGCAGGGTCAAAAAGTAAAAGTGATGCAGTTGAGGTTGACGACATCAAAGATGATGAAGCTATAAACCTCGATGATATCCCATTTTAATTACTAGCGTAAATTTTAGGGTTATATATTAGTGGTGGAGAACGGAGTCTAGGTGAGTCGTGAGGTTTTTTGCGGTACAGATAGCCAATGTAATAGGTGTCCATTTAGCGAACTTGAACCAGCTAGGGCACAGGAGTTGGGCGGTATAGCGGTTTGCTTTGCGGGGCCATCTATTGTGCCAAGCGAACAGTCAATTAAACTGGTGGCGGAGTTAGATAATATTGAGGTTGAGCCTCAAGAAATCAATAATATTAAAAACGCAGCAATTTATATGTCGGTCTCTGACCGTTGTAAAGTAAAGGAGATATAAATAATGGCAAAGATTTTTAGAAAAAGAGATGAAGTAGCTTTTTTTGACTACAAAGATTTTAAAACTCTTCAACGTTACGTTAACGTGTATGGGCAAATCGAAAGTCGTAAAAAGACTGGACTTACAGAGAGCCAGCAAAGGCACCTAAGCCGAGCAATCAAGCGAGCACGTCACCTAGCATTACTACCATTTGTAGCTAATAATTAGTATAGTTGTGCGTCGAATAGATATTGCAATGGCAGTCATTAAGCAAGAAGATGTTTTCCATCTTCAGTTTAGGAATGGGCCAAAAGGAATTGGCGCAGCTGGAATGATTGGTTGTTTTGGTGGAAAAATTGAGGCCGACGAAACTCCTCTTCAAGCAGTAGTCCGCGAAGTCGCTGAAGAAACTAACCTCAAACCAGCCGAAGCTGATTTTATTCATTTAGGCCAAGTAAACGTTGAGTCAGATAATAATCATACAAAAGTTAAAGTTCGTGGTGAGGTATTTGAGTATAGGGTTGGTCCGGACGTGGCAGTGAAGGCACTGGAAGGTAGTTTGGTTAGTCTTGATTGGAACCGTATAGCAGTAGAGTTAGATACAATGACTCCAGGCACTCGAGCCTGTTTTGAAACATTAATAAAAGGATAAATTATTATGGCGTTTGGAATTACAGATTTAAAAAAGGGTACGTTGTTTCAGTTTAACGACGAACCGTATAAAGTTGTTGAATATTCACAGAAGGTAATGGGTCGAGGTGGTTCCATCGTCAATGTACGTATCAAAAGCTTGTTAGACGGCAAGGTCCTAGAAAAAACTTTTAAGGGTAACGAACAACTAGAACCAGCAGAAGTAACCAACAAAAATGTCCAGTATTTGTATAATGACGGGTCAAACTTCTTTTTTATGGAAGATGAGTCTTATGAGCAGTTTGAAGTTATGGCAGACATGGTTGGCGACCAAGCTGGTTATTTAAAAGAAGGCGATAGGGTCATTCTGCAGCTTTTTGATGCCCGGGTAATAAATGTTGAGCTACCAAAAAATGTTTATTTAAAAGTAACATATGCCGAAGATGTAGTTAAAGGTGATACAACGAGCAATGTTTTAAAAGATGCCGAGCTAGAGACAGGCATAAGCGTTAAAGTCCCGGCATTTATAAAAACGGGTGATATAATTAGCGTAGATACGGCTAGTGGTGCTTACCGCGAGAGGAAAAAGGACTAGCGTGGCTAACCCTAACCCAGAAGTTGAAGTTGTCTGGGGTGGTGGGGGCTGGCATCGTTCGCATCGGCGCTATTTGCGACCATATGTTGAGGGCGCGGTTAATCTGGCATCAGAGGCCGTAAATTCACTGGGGATTAACTTTAAGCACCCAAAACAAGCATCAATCAGACGTTGCGGCAATAGTTATCCAGCGGTTGGTGAAAATCAGGACGAATCTGGATTTAAATTGTTTATAAGAGTAGATGATTATCGTCGTCGCAAAGCGGCTGCTCGATTTGGTCGATATGTAACTGCTTCAGCTCACGAACTCACTCACTCAGCACGTCATGAACGATTTGGTGACTGGGATTTGTTTGAAGAAATAGTCAGTGAAGGTATTGCACACACCGTTGAAGATTTAGTCTTGCAAGATCTTGGCATGACGGACGATTATTTATATTCAGAAATTGTGAACTCGATGAATAGAAATCACGATGCTTCAAAGCATGAATTAATAGCAGATTATAGTGTAAACGGAAATGACGATATTATGGTTGATAAATGGTTTGATTGGAGTTCACCATATATGGATGAGGGTGTGGTGATAGGTATAACCGAGGTGCAAAATCGATTAATTGAAGGTCATGCAATAGGTGAAATTATTGATTGGCCGCCAGAAAGAGTGCTAAACATATCATGAAAAAACAGCGCCTAGACCAAACATTAGTAGAGCAGAATCTAGCTGAAACTCGCAGTCAAGCAGAAAACTTGATTCGTTTGGGCGAAGTCATAGTAGACGGTCGGGTTATAAAAAAATCTGGTTATTTTGTAAGCAATAGCGCTGAGATTAAAATCACAGCCAATGAACGATACGTTTCTAGGGCCGGGTTAAAGTTGGCCTCTGTAGCCCAAGAATTTGAATTAGATTTTGCAGAAACAACAGTGCTGGATGTGGGTTCGTCAACTGGTGGCTTTACTGATTTTGCTTTGCAGCAAGGTGCTGAAAAAGTGATAGCAGTGGATGTTGGCACCAATCAATTACATCCAAGCTTGCAAAACAATATTAAAGTAGAACTACACGAACAAACCGACATACGTGACATAAGCCAATTGAGCAATGAACCAGATATTGTAGTCATAGATGTATCGTTTATCTCTTTGCGCGAAATATTGCCACACATTGCAACAATTGCTCAAAAAGCTCAAATTGTAGCAATGCTTAAGCCTCAATTTGAGATTGGTGCAGACGCTAAGCACAAAGGTGTCATAAAAAACGAGCGTATTAGGCGCGAAATTATGAAAGATTTTGAAATTTGGTCAAAAAAATACTTTGTAATACTAAATAAAGCCGATAGCAAAGTTGCTGGCACAAAAGGCAACCAAGAACGATTTTATCTTTTAAAAGTAGTTAAATAAATCGAGTATACTTAAAGAGTATGAACCGTTCAATTTATAATTATCGATCGCCTAAACCGAGTAAACGCCGTGTTAATAAAAAAATAATTTTTAGTGTACTAGCTGTAGCTGTAATTATTGGTTTGTTAGTATGGTTATTTTTTAGCAAACAAGATATGCCAGAAGTTAAAGAAGCCACAACAGCACCGCAAAATACTGTACAAGCTCCGCCAGCTAATAGCCAGCCAAAATTGCCAGACTTGCAATCAGTGGTAGATGACTTTGTGGCTAATAATTCTGGAACTTACGCTATTAAAATAACTGATGAACAAGGCAATAATTTGGCTGTTGTAAACGGCGACAAACCTTTTTTTACAGCTAGTATTTATAAACTTTATGTTGCCTATGTTGGTTATCAAAAAATTGACGATGGAACATTTAGCTTGGACGACCCATATTTAAGTGGTTATACAAGAGGTAAATGTTTGGATGCAATGATCCGTGATTCTTACAGCCCGTGTGCAGAGAAAATGTGGCCAGAACTTGGTAAAGAAAAGCTTACAACTCAGTTGGAGGGCTATGGCTTGACCAATACTTCGCTAACTGGGTTAACTACTTCTGCCAATGATGCCAGTATTATTTTGCGTAAAATCGCTACGGGTGAAGGCTTGAGTGATGCATCAAAGAACGCATACTTAGATTCTATGAAAACCCAAGATACCAAATACCGCCGAGGCTTACCAGCCGGTTTTAATAAAGCGATTGTTTATAACAAAGTGGGTTGGAATCTTGACCAAGAGTGGCATGATACCGCAATTGTACAATTAACTAACGGACAAAATGTTATTGTGTCTGTATTGACAACAGGGGCTGGCTACCAAAACGTGGCAAAATTAGGTACAGCAATAGAAAAAGCTTTACAGTAAATTTTTTAAAGCTTTTTTATCTACAATTGTAATAATGTGATGAGTGTTTTTAATCAGTCCCTTACGTTCTAGAATGCCAATTTCTCGACTAGTAGTCTCTCGGCTTGCGTTTATAGAACTGGCAATGTCTTGCTGTTTAAGCGGAACATCAATTATTAGACCGTTAGGGGCTAGTTTGCCAAAACGCTGTGCCATAGTTAATAAAAAAGAAGCCAAGCGCTCACGGACGCTACGGTATTCAAGATTCAGTACTCGTTCTGAATGTATGCGATATTGGTCTGTAATAAGATCTATAAAAGGATATAACGCATCTGTATTTTCTTTGAGAAAGGCATTAAATTCGTTACGGTCTATCCTGTAAACTTTTGTCGGTGTTAGTGTTTGGTAGATAATGCTTCTGCCCTTACCGGTAATGGTCCAAATAAGTGGGAATATCTCATGAGGCTTTCTGATAATAAGCAAGTTTTCTTCACCGTACTTGCTGATATTGAAGGCTTTTACTAGCCCAGATTCAATATAAAAAATATGCGTGGGTGACTCTCCTGGACGAATAATGTACTCGCCTTTATTGTAAGTTAAGAGCGATCCGCGTTTAAAAAGGTTGAGGAAAATTTCTAACTGATTTTCATTGCCCAACATGTACATATTATGACACAAAAATTTTCAATGTCCATAATTAAATTAGCGGTTCACTGAACGAACCCAGAACAACTAGCCCGTAGGTAGTTAGTTACATTGTA
>CAZSVQ010000033.1:0-7662 GCA_964610345.1 uncultured Candidatus Saccharibacteria bacterium
AACTCTTATGAAACATTTCTTGCAAAACTTAAAAAAGATTTACCAAAGCAGGCAATAAAATTCGAGGCTTGGACAAATGAGTTTGGCTTGCCTGACGTGCAAGCTTTGGCTAAAAAACATACATTGCTAATCGTATAGCATGATATACTCTAACAGATATGAATGCACAAGATATAAGGAATGCTTATTTAGAATTTTTTAAATCACGGGGTCATACAGTTATCCCACGAGCTTTGCTGGTGCCCTATAATGACCCAACTACTTTATTTACAGGATCTGGTATGCAGCCCTTAATCTCGTATCTGTTGGGAGAACCTCATACCGAGGGTACTAGATTAGTTGATAGTCAAACTTGTTTACGGGCGCAGGATATTGAAGATGTGGGTGATAATCGGCACACTACTTTTTTTGAGATGCTGGGAAATTGGAGCTTGGGTGATTATTTTAAAAAACAACAAATAACTTGGTTTTTTGAATTTTTAATAGATGTGGTTGGGCTTGATCCAAATAAAATTTATGTTACCTGTTTTATTGGCGATAAAGCCAATAAAATACCGCGCGACGATGAGGCAGCCAAGATTTGGCAAGGACTTTTTACGTCTAAAGGTGTTGATGCAAAAATAGTAGAAATTGGTAGCCAAGCTGATGGAGATAAGCGAGGCATAAACCCCGGGGAACGTATCTTTTTTTATGATGATGGCGAAAACTGGTGGAGCCGGGCTGGCGGAATAGACAAAACACCAATTGGTGACCCGTGTGGACCTGACAGTGAAGTATTTTATGATTTTGGTAATCAAAATCACAACTCAAACTACGGCAAACCACACCCGGCTAGTGATTCAGGACGATTCATGGAAATCGGTAATCAAGTGTTTATGCAGTATAAACGTACTACATCTGGCTTTGATGAGTTGGCAAAACCTAATGTTGATTTTGGTGGGGGGTTAGAGCGGATTTCTGCTGCTGCAATAGATAGTCCAGATGTTTTCAAGATTAGTATAATGTGGCCGATCATTGAAAAACTCCAGGAGATTTCAGGCAAAGATTATGATAACCATACCAATGCTATGCGGGTAATTGCTGATCACTTGCGGGCTTCAACCTTTTTGGCGGTTGATGGCGTCTCGCCAAGCAACAAAGAGCAAGGTTATGTGATGCGCCGATTATTACGCCGGGCGATTCGGTTTGCCTTTGAGCTTGGTATAGAACAAAACTTTTTGCAAGACATTGTGCCAATCATTACAGATTTGTATCATCAAGACTATCCAGAAGTTGCAAGCCAGCGCGAAGCTGTAATAGAGGTGCTAGTTAAAGAAGAAAAAGTCTTCCGCCAAACTCTGCGTAAAGGTGTTAAAGAACTCCAGAAAATGAGCCAAAGTGGTAAGCTAACTGGCGAACATATATTTACTCTCTATGATACATACGGGTTCCCTGTTGAATTGAGCGCCGAAGAAGCGGTATTACAAGGTGTTAAATTATCTAATAATTGGCAAAAAGAATTTGATGCTAAGATGACCGAGCAACGCCAGCGTAGCCAAACTGCCACTAAAGGAACATTTAAGGGTGGTTTAGGTGGCCAAACCATGCAACATAAAAAATACCACACAGCTACACACTTAATGTACCAGGCACTTCGTGATGTGTTGGGTGATCATGTGATCCAGCGGGGTAGTAATATCACTGAGGAGCGCTTACGATTTGATTTTTCTCATCCAGAAAAGGTAACAAGTGATCAACTGGATAAAGTTGAGGAAATTGTTAACACGCAAATAGCTAAAGATCTCAAAGTTTCTTGGGCAGAATACCCAACAAAGGAGGCTACCGGAAAGCTAGGAGCGCTTGGGCAGTTTGGTGACCGTTACGGCGATACGGTTAAAGTTTATAAAATGATTGCCGATAATACAGATAAGCCGTTTAGTTTTGAGATTTGTGGCGGACCACACGTTGACCACACCTTGCAGTTATTTGAAGACGATAAAAAATTCAAAATTCTAAAAGAAGAGTCATCATCCGCAGGCATCCGCCGGATTAAAGCTGTACTTATTTGAGAATTCGACTTATAAAATATATTCTTGACTTTATTTATATTTACCAGTATATATTGTCATATATAAACTAAAAACAAAAATAGGATTATTAAAATGCCAACTAAAAAATTAACACGATCTACTCGTGCAAACACACGTACTCGTAGTAGCTCAAAAAAAGTTGTTACCAAAAAACAAACCAGCTTTAGCAAAGTGCCAATTCTAAGCAAACTTTTATCAAACAAACCAGCTTTATTTATTGTACTTGGTTTTGCTGCTCTGGGCATGTTTTTTTTGTTTAGAACAAATGCTGCTACTACTAATTTTGAGGCAGAATCTGCTAGTGCTTCAGGTGGAGCTAAAACCGGACTTGTAGATAGTTCGGCATCAAATAGTAAGTATGCACAATTTTCTACAAGTTCTAGTAGTACTGCAAAAGTTAGTCGATTTCCTGGTGACCCAAACCCATTAGTAACTGGTAAAGCATACTGGGGTGCGGCGATTAATGGAAACGGTGATCCAGCACGACACGAAACTCCAACAGGTAAGTCACTTTCAATTAGGAGAACTTATTTTGGGTGGAGTGATCGTAGCACAAAGATGGTTACAATGGCAAAGAATGATATAGCTGCAAATCGATTACCATTTGTTTCAACTAAGACTCCTGCATGGAATGATATGGGTGCAGGAAAACACGATACAGAAATTGATGATATGCTCAGAAAACTGGATGCGCTTGGTGGTCCGGTTTGGCTAGCACTTCATCATGAGCCTGAAGGCGGCGGCGGCGGAGGAGTTGGCCCGAATAAAGAGGATGATATATCAGGATCTGCTGGTTGGATAAGAATGCAAAAACGCGTAAGAGAGAGAATGAATGCGCTGGGTACTAAAAATATTGCTCTTGTTGCTAACCTTATGACTTGGACATGGGATACACGTTCAGGGCGAAATCCCAACGACTGGTGGGCTGATAATGTATGGGATGTTTATACTGCAAACTCTTATTGCGACGACAATCCAAGTAAAGGTCAATATCCATGCTTAAATGGTGGAGAAACTGCAGTATCTATTAGTATGTGGAAAAACTTTGAAAACTTCGCTATTTCCAAGAAGATACCATATGGTACAGGTGAGTGGGGAGATCGCGGTGAAGCAACGGGTGCCGGAAATGATATTAAAAAAACCTGGGATTACGGTTTTACAAATAAACGAGACCTTGTTGCATGGACTTACTTTGACTCTAATTTAAACTCTGATTCTGGTGGATGGGAACTAAAAGGAGAAGCATTGAATGTATTTAGAGATATAAGCCAAAATGATGCACGTGTACAACGTATAAAAGATTTGTCTGTTAATCAAACTGTTAATAATTTCGGTTCACTAACTACCAATGTTTCCGTTCCGAGCAGTAGTACATATAAAATTTGGGTGCGCATGAGTGCTCCAGACACAAATAATAATGCTGTTCAACTGCAAGTAGATGGTGGCACAGTTGTAAAAGTGGGCGATAGTAGCATTAACCCAAATACTTGGACATGGGTAGACTATAAGAATGGTAATGTAGGTGATAAGTTAAGTATGGCATTGTCTGCGGGGACACGTAAAATTACATTAACTGGTATTGAACCTGGCGTAAAAATAGACAGGGTTTTAATAACCGATGAAACTTGTCAGCCTATTGGAACAGGTGAAAATTGTACAATAATAACAATAAATCCACCCCCACCTACAAATGATGGAAGTGTAAAGATGGAAATTACATCGCCACGAGCAAATGAAACTGTCGTCGGTAAAAAGATTGTAACTGCAATGCCAGCTGATAATGTAGAATCGGTAAGTTTTCGAGTAAATAACGTATGGCAATATACTGACGATAAAGCACCTTTTGAATGGGAATGGGATTCTACAAAAACACCAAACGGTAGTGCTTCGATTACAATTAGACCACGCAAAACAGGCAACCCAGGTGGTTATGAGCCCAACAAAGCGTACGAACGAACAGTAGATGTTATTGTCAAAAATAGTACAAGTACTCCAACGCCACCACCAGTAGATACTGAAGCTCCAACAAAACCAAATAATTTAGGTGCATCACTTAGATTCGATGCAACGAAACTCCGATATGTGTTTGATTTAAAATGGACAAGTTCAAGTGATAATGCTGGAGTAACTGGCTACAATGTAGCTAGTAATGGCAAGTCATTAGGCAGCACAACAAATACTAGCTTCACGGATACCTCAGTTATAGAATCTGGCAAACCATATAACTTTACCGTGATTGCAAAAGATACCGCCAACAACTTATCTCCAACAGCATCAATAATGGTGCGCGGTGATTGCTTCTTGGTTTGGTGTAGTACAACTATGCTGTAGGGTGGGGCAAATTTAAACCTAATATCTGTTGTAATGTAAGGGGTATTAGGTTTTTAATTACAAGTACTTGCTCTTAGCGTTATAATGTAAGGAGTAGCCGAAAACTACATACAATTAAAAATAACAAACAAGGAGCAAAAAATGACAGCAGGAACAATTTATTTGCACACAGATCATTTATCATGTGAAGTGGTTGTAAGTCCAGAGACACGGCAATGTATTTTGGATGCTAAATCAGCAGTAGAGTCAGCTGGTTTTAGGGTTGAAGCAGATGCTCCTTGTATTGGGAATTTTGCCGTAATGCTTGCCTCAGAGTGCGACCTCGATGATTTACAAAAAATAATTTCAGGTGAAGTTGTTGAGCCGAACATACATAACTAATAAACTAAAAAAGTATTAAGAGTGGTTTAAGCCTTTATTACTTAATGCTATACTTAAAGAAGTTATGCTTGATAAGTTCAAGAAGATTAAAGTTCCAAAGTTACCTTCATCTGGTAAGTCTGTTCCTAAGTACAAATCAGAGCGATATGTAGTTAGCTTAGATATTGGAACAGAGTATGTAAAAGCTTTGATAGCTAAAATTGATGACAACCAAGCCGAGATTATTGGCATGGGGCGTGCGCATCAACAACTTGGTGACATGCAGGCTGGGGCAATTGCAGATATTGCTGCTGTGGTGGCAAACTGTGATAGTGCGTTATCTCAAGCTGAGCAACAGGCTGGTTTGAGTGCTAGAACGGTAGTAATCGGTATTGCCGGTGAGCTTGTAAAAGGTGCAACAACGACTGTTAGATACAGGCGCAAAGATCCAAACCGTGAACTTACGCTTGAAGAAGTTGGGCGCATCGTTGGTAAAGTACAAGAACGGGCTGAACAAAAAGCACGTGAAAATTTAGCCTGGGAGTTGGGCGGTAAAAATGTTGATATTCGACTAGTCAACAGTGCGCTTGTGAGTATTGAGATAGATGGATATAAAATTACTAATCCAGTTGGGTTTCAAGGTAGAGATGTGGTGGTACAACTTTATACAGCGTTTGCACCGCTGGTGCATATTGGTGCATTGGAACGGACTGCTCAAGAGTTGGACCTTGATTTATTGGCAGTTGCTGCTGAACCTTTTGCAGTTTCGCGTTCAGTTATTGGCGATAATACTGGCTCAAATATGAGCGCAATATTGATGGACGTTGGTGGCGGCACAACTGACATTGCGGTCATAAATGACGGTGGTGTTCAGGGTACAAAAATGTTTGGCATTGGTGGACGAGCCTATACTAGGGCAGTTGAGCGTGACTTGGGTGTAGATTTTGAAAAGGCCGAGGAACTTAAAATGGGCTTAAAAAGCCACGAAACAACTGGCGAAAAGGCTAAAGAAGTCCGTGCAGCTCTCATTAAAACTTTAGGGGTGTGGACTCATGGTGTTGAACTAGCATTGAGCGAATTTGATGATCTTGACCACTTGCCTCAAAAGGTTCTACTTTGTGGTGGTGGTTCATCATTAGATTTAATCCCGGCGCGCCTCAGCAAAACAAAATGGTATAAAGATTTACCATTTACCAAACCGCCGGTTATTCAGCATATAAACCCGAACCAAGTTGTTGGTATCACAGACGCTACAGGTCAAGTAAATGACCATACATTTATTACTGCGCTAGGGCTGGTTCGGGTTGGTATTGATACATTACAGCAAAATAATGGCGACCAAGGGTCTATAAAATCAAGAATTGATAGGATGCTTAAGGTATAATTAAAAGATGAGCGAATCGCAAAAAGATACAATTTATGTTGATATTGATGACGAGATAACATCAATTATTGAAAAAGTCGGTAATAGTAAATCAAAAATAGTAGCTTTAGTATTACCTAAGCGCGCGGTTGTTCTGCAGAGTATTGTTAATATGAAGCTCTTAAAACGAGCTTCTGACGAGGCAGGTAAAAGGACTGTACTGATAACTTCTGAACAAGGCTTGATGCCACTTGCTGGAGCGGTAGGAGTTTATGTAGCAAAAAATTTGCAATCAAAACCAGAAATTCCATCTGCACCAGAAGGCCCGCAGGCTGAAGATGAGTTACTTGAAACCGAAGAATCAGCCAACGAAGATCAAGCTGTAGACGAGCAAGCGACTGTTGGTGAACTAGCTGGTGATGACACGGACGCAGTGTTTGAGTCTGATGTTGCAAAAGCTACTGCAGTTAAGTCCAGCAAAAAGAAATCTAAAAAAGCAAAAGATAAAAAATATAAGAAAAATAAAGTACCTAATTTTGATTCTTTTAGAAAAAAGGTTTTTATCGGTGTTGGCGCAGCTCTCGGGTTAATGGTACTAGCATATTTTGCATTTTTTGTATTACCAAAAGCTACGATTATTGTAAAAACTGAGACTTCAACAACTAATAGTACTATTGAGTTTATAGCTTCACCTACGGCTCAAGCGGTTGATGTGGAAAAATCAATTGTTCCATCCAAAGAGGTAGAGGCTAACAAAACTGACACCCAAAAAGCTCCAGCTACAGGTCAAAAAGATCTAGGCACTAAAGCGAGTGGTAGTATTACTCTTTCAATACCTTGTGGTTCGGTTACTGGATCACCACCTACCATTCCTGCTGGTACCGGCGTTAGTAGTAATGGCCTAACTTTTATAACCAGCAGTTCGGCTAGTTTAACTACCCCAAGTTTTAGTGGTGGTTGTAAGTTTACTGCAAATACTAATGTTACGGCGCAAGCAAATGGCGACCAATATAATTTAGACAGTGGCAAATCTTTTACGGTTGCAGGATTTTCATCTGTAACCGGTTCTAATAGTACAGCATTTACTGGTGGCACAACTAAAATGGCCAAGGTTGTCAGCCAACAAGATGTAGACACCGCAAAACAGAAGTTGACAGATAGCTCTAGCGAAGTCAGAGAGCAACTAAAAAAACAACTGGAAGATGCTGGATATTATGCAATAACCGACTCATTTGCAACAAAGTCAGAAAAGGTATCGTCCTCGCCGGCCGTAGATCAAGAAGCAACAGAAGTTACAGTCACTGCTGAGCGTGTCTATGTAATGACTGGAGTTAAGAACGAAGATTTGCGTAAGCTGGTAGAGCATAATGTTCAGTCTGAGCTTGAGCAACGTAGTTTACAGATCCAGGATGATGGGTTAAGCCAAGCTATCTTTAGGGTTGGCAATCGTAAAGAAGATGGTACCACACCAATGACTATGCAGACGCAGGTTGTTATGGGTCCAAAGTTTGACGAAAATCAACTTAAAAAAGATGTTGC
>CAZSVQ010000034.1:0-7451 GCA_964610345.1 uncultured Candidatus Saccharibacteria bacterium
AACAAGAAACCAGTTGGCTGTTTATCTTCTAGAATTCGTGCGACATCAAAGAACAAGTTGCCACGACCTTTTTCGTCACTAAATCCTTTACGGTAGCCAGCTATGGAAAACGCCTGACAAGGAAAACCACCTAATACAAAATCGCAATCAGGAATATCTTTAGTGTGAATTTTAGTAATGTCTTCAACCACCAATTTAGCGGTGTCAAAGTTTTGATTGTACGTATCGGCACATTTTGCTTCAAAGTCATTAGCAAAAACTGTAGAGAATCCAGCCCTTTCAAAGCCTAGACGAATACCACCCACTCCTGCAAATAAATCTACTGTTCGCCATTTTTTTGTGGGGATGACTGGTGCGTTATTGGCTATATTGGCGTTCATATTACGCTGAATAGTCCATACAACACCTCTAATCTCAACTTCGTCGCGAATTAGAGGTAGCATAGCTTGATTTGCTGGCTGTAAACGGAACTTGCCATCTTCTTTGTAGAGCTTCTTTAGAGTAGCTTTATTATCATCAATAATAGCTACGACTGTCTGACCGTTTTGGGCTGATGTCTGATGCTTGATAACAACTATATCACCGTCAAAAATTCCTTCGTCAATCATACTGTCACCCTTAACTTGAAGAGCGTAAAAATCGCTATTTAACGGTAGATTAGGCACATCAATGGTGGTTTTTGTATCTTCGATAGCCTCAATTGGGAAACCTGCGGCAATATAGCCAATAACACCTATTTCGTTATTCTTGCTAGCTTTTAACGCTAGCTCATAACTACCAAATCCATCTTCCACTAAAAACCCTGATTCCGCCAAGTCCTTGATGTGCTGATGAACGGTAGAAACTGACTTAAGCTCTACACCATTTTTTATCTCATTTAAGGTAGGAAATACCCCCTCGTTCTTTATGTATTGTTTAATAAGGTCTAGAATTTCTCGTTTTTTACCTTTGCTCATATTTATATGTTATACGAAAAAATACGAAAAGTGAAGCAATTATTTATGGTTTAGAGGACAGTCCTCCTAAAAGTTAAAAACGTGGCATGATATTTTTATTTAGGCAAGTAAATCATGCTGTATAATTGAGGCTTAGAATATGAAAGAAAAATTTGGCTCGGACTTTTTTGAGCATAATAGGCAAGTGTTAAAAACCCAGCTAGCTGACGATATGTTAGTTGTAATAACAGCCAATGGCTTGGTGCAACGGGCGGGCGATAGCGGGTTTCCGTTTAGGCAAGATAGTAATTTTTGGTATTTAACTGGCATACAACTCGCAGATGCAGTGTTGGTGATGACCAAAAACACCGAGTTTATTATTTTGCCAGAACGTGACCCAGTACTAGATTATTTTGAGGGCGCAATAGATGTTGACGAACTGGCAGGTATGTCTAGCATCAAGCAGATAATGCCGAACCATCAAGGTTGGGAGCAGCTCATTCAGTTAACAAAGAAGCACAAAACCATCGGTACTTGCCTGTATAAAGGCTTTGACCAGCGTCATGCGATATACATGAATCCTAGTAAGCCACGCTTGGTTAGCCGGCTTAAAAAACTTGCTCCTAGAGCGATTTTTACAGATATACGCCCAGTCTTGACTCGCCAGCGGATGATAAAACAACCCGAGGAGGTAGAAGCAATACAAAAAGCCATAGACGTTAGCGTTAAGAGTTTTATAGCTGTATTTAAAGAAGGTTGGTATGCAAAAAACCAACACGAAACTTTAATTGCCGCCAAGCTAGATTACGAGTTTGCAAGCCGTGGCTCCTCGCCTGCTTATCCTTCTATTGTGGCCGGGGGTGAGCGAGCCTGTACTTTGCATTACGAAGCAAATAACCAACCAATTGCTAGTGATGAGTTGCTATTAGTTGACGCCGGGGCAGAATATTCAATGTATGCATCTGATATTACACGAGTTTATATCCCAAACAAGATGAGTGAAAGGCAAAAAGTTGTTTATGATGCGGTTAAAGAAATCCAAGCTTATACGATAGATTTATTAAAACCCGGTGTAGATATTAAACAGGTTGACAAAAAAGTTGAGAAAAAAATTGGTCAATTTTTAAAAGCCAATAAGCTTATTACCAAACAAGATCCCTCACAAATCCGTAAATATTACCCACATGCAGTGTCTCACCATCTTGGGCTTGATGTACACGACGTGGCGGACTATTCAAAACCTTTGACAGAGGGCAATGTCATCACAGTTGAGCCAGGGATTTATATCCCAGAGTGGAATATTGGTGTACGGATTGAAGATGATATTTTAATAACTGATAAAAACAGATTAAACTTAAGCGCAAACTTGCCATCGTAGTCGTTTTGGCATTACAATATAATATAAATGAAAAATCCAATACTGCGTTTTTTGCTAAGATGGGGTGTTTGTGCACTTGGTTTGTGGATATCGGCAAGTTTGCTCGGTGATGCGATTAATTACCAGAACCGTTTAAGTGTAGTGCTGATTGCAGGATTGGTGCTGGCAATAGTAAATATGATAATTAAACCAATAATTGTTATACTGTCATTACCAGCACTTTTATTTACACTCGGTTTGTTTATGATTGTAATCAACGGCCTAATGGTGCTACTTGTTAGCAAAATATATGGCTCACTAGAAGTTGCAAACTTTTGGAGCGCGGCATTAGCTGGTATGATAATAGGGTTGGTCAATTATTTGGTAACCGCAATCGTGGAGGAACGATGACAATTTATAACTATGTAACTATCGCATCTGCAGTTTTAATGACAATATTAATATTAATCCAAACACGTGGCGCATCACTTGGCGCTGGTTTTGGTGGTGGGGCAGAGGTTAATACGGTACGTCGGGGGTCTGATAAAACAATCTTTCAGATGACGATTATACTTGGATTTGTGTTTGCTGCTTCGATTATCGCTGGTATCGTTGCTTAAATATGGTAGATAGGTCAACAAAATTAAGGTGGCGCCGCCGGATAAAGCGTAGTCAACATAAAGTTGAAAATCTGTCTGTCAGGGCAGAAAGGGGTGTTGAGGAACTTTTTTTTGCAAGATTACCACGGCTTGGTAATGTGCGACGGTTCGTTCTCGGCTGGATTATGCTTGTTTTGTTGCTTGGTGCTGGAGTGATTGCTCAGGTTAGGGCGCTCTCGCCTTATTATGAAACACTTCAGCCAGTAAAGGGTGGCATTTATACAGAGGGAATAATTGGCCGATTTACTACCGCTAACCCACTTTATGCTACAGGTTCGGTAGATAGTTCTGTCTCTAAGTTAGTGTTTTCTGGACTTATGAAATACAACAGCCAAAATCAATTGGTCGGTGACTTAGCAAAAGAGGTTAAGTCGGATGACCGGGGTGTAGTATATACGGTGACTCTCAAAGAAGATATATATTGGCACGACGGTAGGCCAGTCACCCCAGATGATATAATTTTTACTTATCAGCTAATACAAAATCCAGACGCCAAATCATCACTTTACGCTAATTGGAAAAACATAAAAATAGAAAAAGTTGACGATAAAACAGTTAAGTTTACCTTGCCTCACGCATTGGCGTCTTTCAAGCAATCATTAGTAAGTGGTATCGTACCAAAACATAAACTCGAAAAAGTGGCACCATCTCAATTACGTACAGCTGAATTTAATACTGTTTCGCCCGTTGGGAGTGGCCCTTTTAAGTGGGATAGTATTCAAATTAGTGGTCAATCTCCAGAGTCAAGAGAAGAACAGATTGGTTTAAGTGCAAATGAAAAATATTATGACGGCACCCCAAATTTGGACAAGTTTATTGTAAAGGCTATCCACACCAGAGATAGCCTGATAGAACAGTTTAATAACCAGCAAGTTGACGCCATGGTAGGAATTAATAAACGGCCAGAAAATATTGGCAACGACACTTCAATTAATGAATTTGATGTGCCGATGAACGCTCAAGCAATGGTGTTCTTCAAGACTACAAATGAGGTGCTCAAAGATAAAATAGTTCGCCAAGCATTAACCAAAGCGACTAATCGGGCAGATATTGTGTCTGGTCTTGGTTATCCTGTAGCTTCTACGCAAGGGCCACTGTTGCCTACGCATATTGGTTATGCCCCAGACGTTTTACAGCAAGCTTATAATGTACAAGAAGCAAAAACTTTATTGGATCAAAATGGTTGGGTAGAAGGCGCTGATGGTATCAGGGAAAAGGCTGGTCAAAAGTTACAGTTCCGTTTATATTCACAAAACAATAATGAATATCCTCACACTACCCAACTTTTACAGCAACAATGGAAGGAGATTGGTGCTGATGTAAAAGTGGCCCTAGAAGAAGACAAAGAATTACAGTCAACCATTGCTCTACATAATTACGATGCGCTTTTATATGGAATTACAGTAGGGAGTGACCCAGATGTTTATGCTTATTGGCATAGTTCGCAAGCAGATATTCGAGCCTCGTCACGCCTGAACTTCTCTGAATTAAAATCTGCGCAAATAGATAGCGCCTTAGACGCTGGGCGCACACGTACTGACCCTAGCTTAAGGGCGACAAAATACAGGCCATTTTTAACAACTTGGCGCGATGAAGCGCCAGCAGTTGCCTTGTATAGACCACGATTTTTGTATATAACGCGTGGAAAAGTGTACGGCTTGGATGCAGCCACCATTAATACCGCAACTGATAGATACGCTAATGTCCAAAATTGGCGCGTCAGGACAGAACGCGAAATAATTCAATAATCGTGCTATCAATTTACGAACTGGTTATGCTATTATAGGCTTAATAAAACAAAATATGAGGGCAGAAACAAATGAGTAAAGTTGCACATTATTTGCAAGAACATCTTCTGGGAGAAGTTTTAACATCAAGCGATGCACGCAAATATTTTTCAACCGATGGTAGCGTGTTCTCGGTTACGCCATCTGTTATAGCATATCCACGTAACGAAAACGATGTACGTAAAATTGCCCGATTTACTTGGCAGTTAGCAGAGAGGGGAAGGGTGATCCCTATTACGGCACGTGGTAAGGGCAGTGATCAAGCTGGTGCCGCACTTGGAACGGGCATATTGGTTGCCTTTCCGGCTCACATGAAAAAGATTATCGAGCTAGACGGTAAAAGTGGCAATGTTGTTATCGAACCCGGCATTGTTTATGGGCAACTTCAGCAAACTTTACACACACACGGTAGGTTTTTGCCACCATATCCCTCATCTATAGATTTTTCAACAATTGGAGGGGCAATTGCAAACAATGCCGCAGGTGAAAAGACGGTCAAGTACGGTTCTACTCGCGATTATGTTAAGGGTTTAAGAGTGGTGCTTGCCAACGGTGAGGTTATAGAAACAAAGCGCCTATCTAAACGAGAACTCAATAAAAAAATGGGATTATCTAGTTTTGAGGGCGAAATTTACCGTAATTTAGATAAATTAATCGAGGATAATAAACAGCTAATCCAGCAAATTGACCTGGCTGTGACTAAAAATTCAGCAGGTTACGATATTGTAGACGTAAAGCAAAAAAGTTCATTTGATTTGACGCCATTAATTGTTGGCTCGCAGGGTACGCTCGGCATAGTTACCGAGGCAACTCTTAAAACCGAACCCTACAATTCACACACAACCCTGATAGCAGCCTTCTTTAATGATCTTGATGCCGCTAAAAATGCAGTGCTAGACCTCCGTAAATTGCCAGAAATCCCAAGTGCGCTTGAAATGGTTGACGAAAATCTTTTGAACTTTTTAGATGAACATTACCCAAATCAATTAAAAGGCATTATTAACAAGCCGTTTCACAAGCTAGTGTTGTTGGTGGAGTTTGATAATCATAATGACAGAACACGTAAAAAGCTTGCTAAAAAAGCTATAAAAATTTTGACTAAATATGGTGCAGAATACCAGATGGAGACTAAACCAGAAGAAAAAGAAAAGTTATGGAAGATTCGCCACAGTGCTGCATCAGCAATTACACACACCGATGGTAGTAAAAAAGCTTTACCGATAGTTGAAGATGGTGTTGTGCCATTGAACCGCTTTACCGAATATATACATGGTGTGTATGAGATTTTTGACAAATACAAGCTTAAGATTGCCTTATGGGGGCATGCCGGTAATGCTAATCTACATATGCAACCATTCTTAGACTTAAGTGCTATTGGTGATAGGCAAAAAGTATTTAAAATTATTGATGAATATTACAATTTAGTAATAAGCTTGGGTGGTAGTACTAGTGGTGAACACAGTGACGGTCGTTTACGAGCCCCTTATCTGTCAAAACTTTACGGTGAACGAGTTTACGAATTGTTTCGCAAAATCAAAGCCATTTTCGACCCTTATAATACTTTAAATCCTGGTGTTAAAATCGACGTAAGTGTAGATGATATTAAGCCATTACTTCGTGACGAATACTCGATGGATCATTTATATGATCATTTACCAAGATCTTAGCTGATGGAATTGTTAAATTATCAATTTGGGTGGATAGAATTAATTGGTTTTTGTGGTGCACTTTTAATACTTTTTGGTTTTTACCGGACAAGTATTGGCCAATGGGAAACGGATAGTTTTTGGTATGAGTTAGATAATTTAGTAGGCTCAATTTTGTTGACCGCATACCACATACTGACAAAAACCTATGTTGTTTTGATTCTGAACGTACTCTGGGCAATTGTAGCCTTTCGGGGTATTACTGCCTATATCGAGCGAAAAAATATTAAAAAAACATATAAAAAACCCAAAAAGAAATACAAGCATTAGTTCATCAAATAAGCGTAAAATATGTTTGATTTAAACTGTTATTGTGTTGCTATGCGGACGTGGCGGAATTGGTAGATGCGTATGCCAGAGGGGTCAGTGGGAGTAATCCTGTGTAAGTGAGGGCCGTAAGTGGTGGGTCACAAGGAAACCTTCTCTTGAAAAATATGATTATTTAAACGAAATTTCAAGTCCACCGGAGGTAACCAAGGCCTAAAAACTTGTTTTTATCAGATTAGAACCGTTATAATATGACTTAATGCGGACGTGGCGGAATTGGTAGACGCGCTGGCTTGAGGGGCCAGTGGGAGCAATCCTGTGGAGGTTCAAGTCCTCTCGTCCGCACCAGAAACGAACTTTTCGGGGATTGTTTTTTAAATTTTTGTCAAATTTCTTAAAGTCAAAAACTTAAAACGCTAAACAGAGCCACATTGTTGTTCTTTAAAAGATTGATTTGTTCCGACTTTTGGATATCCTTATAAAATTCTTATTTGTGATAAAGATTCTAAAATATCATTAATAATTGTTATGATTACAAATAGTTATGAAAATGAAATATTCTAGCAAGTTGATTTTGAGAAATAGGCGGTACGTTATACTTATTACGATTGCTTTAACTGGCTTAATGGTTACTCTAATAGCTGCTGCTTCAGTTAATTCAATATCGATTGAGTCAGAATCTTTGCAAGGAACTTTTAGCCAACAAAGTTTACGAAAAACTGGTGATCCTAATGCTTCGG
>CAZSVQ010000035.1:0-7317 GCA_964610345.1 uncultured Candidatus Saccharibacteria bacterium
AATGAGGTATCTTATTAACAACTTCGGATTGTCCAATATGTTATGGACGCATACACAGAATTGACAATTAAGCATACAAAGAGTAGTATTGACTTGTACGACCTACTATTTATAGTAGGTTTTTGATATTAAGGAGGCAGGCGTGGCAAGAACACGTAAATTACCGACAAAAAAAGTTAAACGAACACCAAAACTTAAAAAACCAACTTTTTTAAGTAAAATTTTTGGTGCAATTGGCAGATTTATTAAAAAAATATTTGTGCCATTCAGATTCGTGCTTAAACCATTTAAAAGTAGGCCGATGCGCTTCATTGGTAAATTATTAAATAAAATATTATTAATTAATTATTTTAAAACTAGCTGGCATGAACTAAGACAAGTTACGTGGCCTGGCCGTAAAGAAACACTACAGCTAACCTTTGCCGTATTTATTTTTGCAATAGGTTTTGGATTAATGATTGCGGTAGTCGATTATGGTCTAAGTAAATTATTCCAAGAAGTATTATTGAAATAGTAAATAATTAAATAATTTTATCAACACACAATCGGAATAGAAAGGACAGAAAATGAGCAAACGTTATGATACAAATAAAAACTGGTATGCAATCCATACTTATAGTGGATACGAAGAAAAAGTAGCCGAAAGCATTCGCCAAAGAGCTGATAGTTTAGATATGAAAGACAAAATCTTTCAAGTATTAGTACCTAAAGAGAAAATGATCGAAGTTAAAAACGGCAAACGAAAAGTTGTTGAAAAGCGGATTTTTCAAGGTTACGTACTAGTACAAATGAAACTAACTGAAGATGCTTGGTATATTGTTCGTAACACTCCTAGCGTTACAGGCTTTGTTGGTACAGGTACCGACCCAAGCCCAGTCAGTGAAGCTGAAGTTGAAAAAATCCTAAAAAGAATGGGTCGCGCAGAGCCAAAACACAAGATCGATTACAAAGAAGGCGAAGTTGTTAACATTATTGACGGTCCATTTAAAGGCTTCGATGGTACAATTAATGAAATTGATCAACAAAAGGGCAAACTTAAAGTTCTAGTCAACATGTTTGGCCGTGAGACACCGGTTGAACTTGATAGCCTTCAGGTAAAACGCGTATAATTTTTTTGATTATACAGCTAGACAACAGGGGTAATCTGTAGTAAAATTACAGACGTTACGCACATTACGGAGGTTGCAAGCTTCAGTAACCACTAATATGCAAAGGATAATATATGGCAAAAGCAATTAAAGCGAATTTGAAGATGAAAATACCAGCTGGTAAAGCTAGCGCTGGTCCTCCGGTTGGTAGTACACTAGGGCAATATGGTGTAAATATGATGGACTTCGTAACACCTTTCAATGAGGCAACTCGGGATATGAAAGGCACTGTAACCGCACATATTACTGTGTATGATGACAGAACCATGGACTTCCGCGTAGTAAGTCAACCAACTGATGATTTAATTCGTAACGCACTAGGTATTCAAAAAGGTTCAGGCCGCCCAAACAGCGAAAAAGTTGATAAAAAACTGACTGATGCTCAACTTACACAAATTGCTGAAGAAAAAGCCAAAGATATGAATGCCGATGACGTAGATGCGGTTAAAAAAATGGTGGCTGGTACAGCCCGAAGTATGGGTGTGGAGATAGAAGGCTAGAAATATGACACTTTACGCTGGTCAAACCGAATTAGATGTAGTTCCACTAGCAAATGAGGTCGGTAAAACACTTTTTGATGAAGCCACTAGAAAACAAGCATACAGCGCTTTTAAAAATGGTCAAGTTGGCGAAGAATTGCACAATAAGTTAGTCGCAATGTATCAAGACGGCAGTGTACAAGCACAATATTTTTTAGGTGAGTTTATCACTAAAGGATTGATAGAGTATCCAATTTCAGATAATGAGGCTTGACTTTTATGGCTATAAATGATGAATTTAGTCGATCAGATACAGAAACTTTTATTGATATTGACGCAATGGATCCTAATACAGAGTCATTCCAAAAAGTACCAGTAATCGAAAAAGGTGAAGCAGGCCCTGGTTACACTGGTATTGTAAAGCTTGGCCCTTACGCAGTTAAAGGTGAAGTAGAATGCAATAAAGTGGAAGAAACTAAAGACGAGTTAGAGTCTCAGGGTATTGTTGACACGTATAGTGCAATAGATAACGAATAAATTAATTTTGTGGGAGAGTAAATTTACTCGCCAGAACCACGAAGGGAGAATACAATGGCAAAAACTAAAGCAGAGCTACTAGAACAGGCTAAAGAGCTTGGGCTAGAAGTAACGACAAAGAACACAATTGCAGAAATTCAAACAGCAATTGATGGTGTTAATGCGCCAGCAAAAGAAGCAAAAGTGCCAAAAACAGCTAAATCTGGTAAACATAGTGCAAAAGGCATACAAGATTCTGCCGAAAAACAAGCTAAAATTGAACGCCAACATCATAAAGGTGAGGATAATCAAGAAGTAATAAATATATCTAAACCAATAAAAGCAATTAAGCCAACTCGGACAAAACTAGAACGACGCGGTAAAAAATATCGTGAAATAGCTAAACTAATCGATAACAATAAAGAATATACTCTAGCTGAAGCACTAGAGATAGCTTGCAAAACTAATCCCAGTAAATTTGATGCTAGCGTAGAGCTACACGTAAAACTTGGCGTAGACCCCAAACAGGCTGACCAAAACATTCGTGGAACAGTTAATTTACCAGCCGGTACTGGCAAAGATGTACGTATCGCCGTATTTGCAGACGTCGATGACGTTAAAAAAGCCAAAAGCGCTGGTGCAGATATTGCTGCTGGTGATGAATTCTTGCAACAACTCGACAAAGAACAACTTGACTTTGACGTTCTAATTTCAACACCTCTAATGATGGCAAAACTCGGTAAATATGCACGGTTATTGGGACCAAAAGGCTTAATGCCAAACCCTAAAAGTGGAACTGTTACTAAAGATGTAGTGTCTGCTGTAAAAGATGCAAAAGCCGGTAAAGTAGAGTACCGCGTTGATAGCACAGGTATTATTCATTTAAGCATTGGTAAAATTAGTTTTAAACAAGAAGGCCTTAAACAAAATGCTTCAGCAGTAATTTCAGCTATTAAGTCTGCTAAACCATCTAGCCTAAAAGCAAGTTATGTTCAAAGTGTTTACATAGCCACTACCATGGGTCCGAGCATTAAAGTTCTAGTTTCTGAAATTTAGTATTTAAAAAATAAAATATTACAAATAATCTGTTGTAGTATTGGCATTCCACAGAGTCTTTTTGAATTGGAGTTGTTATAATGACACATAAATATGGGAGTATATAGTAACCGGCAAATCAAACAAGCCATTAAAGATGGGCATATTGTGTTTCATCCGTACCAAGAAAAGCATATTGCAGGCAGTAGTGTTGATGTTACTCTTGGGCATTATTATTATCGAACAGAACGGCCTAGTGAAGGTGGCTTTTACAATCCTTTTGATAAATCTTCTGTTGATACCTACTTTAGTGGCGCTCTCAAAGCTGAAAAACATGCTATATGGGCCAAAAAACATGGAAAAGTATTGTTTAGCAATATTCCGGCCGATCACCCAATAATTGTTTTACGCCCTCATGAACGAATTTTAGCTCATACCCACGAATTTATCGGTATCAAAGCGCCGGGTACAAGCACCATGCAGGCTCGCAGTACTTGGGGGCGTAATGGTATTGCCGTGTGTCTGGACGCAGGCTGGGGTGATCCAGGTTATATAAACCGCTGGACCATGGAAATTTATAATTTGAACCAACATGAAAGCGTAGTTTTACCAGTCGGCGAACGTATCGCCCAAGTAGTATTTTACGAGACTGGTCCTGTTGATTTAGAATACAAGAAATTGAGCGGTAAATATCAATCTGCTTCTAGCGATAGCCTAGAAAGCATTATAAAATCTTGGGAACCCACTCAAATGCTCCCTCGCGCTTATAAAGATAGTAGAAAAAAACCGGAGGCCATTAAAGGTTTAAAATATGAGTAACCCTAAACCTCAAATTAATGAGGGTGGGTCATCTGAAAAGGGTCTATTTATTGTTATTGAAGGCGTTGATGGTTCTGGAAAAAGTACCCAGTACAATGCACTGCAAAAACAATTAACAACTGCAGGTTATGAAGTTGTTGATATTCATTTTCCACGTTACGACCAAGAATCTAGTTATTTTGTCCGAGAATATCTGGCTGGCAACTACGGTGCTGCTGACGATGTTGGCCCTTACACAGGTTCACTATTCTATGCTCTGGATCGTTATCAAGCAGCTTCAGAAATACGTCAAGCAGTAGACGCAGGTAAGGTAGTTTTATGCGACCGATACGTTGGCTCAAATATGGCTCATCAAGGAACAAAATTTCTTAATACTGAAGAACGGCGAGGCTATTTTATTTGGCTAGATAATTTAGAGTTTGTGACCCTAGGCATACCCCGTCCGGATCTTAATTTTGTCCTAAATACTCCACTAGAAATTATTACCGAACGACTTAAAACTAAAGAACAATCTAGTACTCATATAAAAAAAGATATCCACGAAATTGATGATAGTCATATCGCAAATTCACTAGAAGTATATAAAGATTTGTGTAATTTATTCCCAAAAGATTTTCAACAAATTGATTGTTACCGTTCGGGCAAAGTATTAGCAATTGAAGATATACATAAAATGATATGGGAGAAAGTGCAACCGATGCTAAAATCAATAAATAATACTGTGGACGAAACATTTGTTCTCAAAACTAAGACCGGTTACGAAATTACAAGCAATGGTAATGCTTATCTTGAAAAAGCTGTGACTGATACCCAAGCTGATGTCTACGCTTTTACCGAAGAACTTAGTCCAATGACAATTGCGGCTGCTATGGCTAGGCTCAGCCGTCGTGGTGATGATATGCGTATTACGCTGCTAGATGAATTTGCATCAACAGCGGGTAAAGATTCAAGCCTACTTAAACGTGTAATTACAGCATATGGTGATGATTCTGTCCAGCAACTAGTTGGTCAGCATGTAGTTGTTGAAAACGCTTCAAACTTATTGACTAAAAAACTGGAGTGGGGACGTTTAGCATCCTACCTTGAGCAATCTACACGTTATATTTATTTTGATCAGAAAGACAAGAACGGCAATTATCGTTACCACAGGCCTAAACATTTTGATGACAGAACAGCAAATATTTACATTCAAAAACTAGACAGAATTTTTGAAATTTATTCAGATATTGTCCATAAATTAACTGATTATGTTAGAGTGAAATCAAATACCCCCGAATCCGAGCAAGATATTGCCTGGAAGGGTGCAACTCGCGCGCAAGCTTGTGATGCTGCCAGGCCACTTTTGCCAGTTGCTACAACCTCGACAGTTGGAATATTTGCATCTGGCCAAGCCCTAGAAAGTTTAATAATGCACCTACTAGCAGATGAATTACAAGAAGCCAAAAATGTTGGCCAACAGTTACTTAACCAAGCCCGTAAAGTTATTCCGACATTTTTAGAACGAGCTGACAAACCCGAACGTGGTGGCGCTGCAATTGCATATAAAGCAAATACTTTTAATGAAATGGCAGAAATTACTAAACAAGTATTAAAACCAGAGCATAGCGATGATAAAGAACCAGTGTCATTAAATAGCTACTGGCCAAAAAACGAACTTGATGTTGTGCCAGATATGCTTTATGAACACAGTAACTTATCTTTAAAGGAAATCCAAAAACAGGTAGACGAACTAGCATATGAAGACCGTGTAAAAATCTTTCAAACTTATATGGGTGACCGTCTGAATCGTCGCCACCGCCCCGGGCGCGCTATGGAAAAGCCTCATTATTCGTGGGATCTTGTCTGTGATTATGGTATTTTCCGTGATTTACAAAGGCACCGGATTGTTGACGACCTAGAGTGGCAACAATTATCTCCTCGCTTTGGTTTTGAAATTCCAACACTGGTTGTAAAAGCAGGATTAACAGATTTGTTCGAAGAGTGTTTTGATATAAGCTTGTCGCTTTTTAGTACCTTGCAGGCAAATGGTTACGCAGTAGAGGCTCAGTATGCAACCTTGTTAGGGCACCGCATGCGTTGGAAAGTTACCTATAATGCTCGTGAGGCTTTTCATCTACATGAGCTTCGTACAACACCTCAAGGTCACCCTGGTTATCGTAAATTAGTCAAGCAAATGCACGACAAGCTTGCTGAAGTTCACCCAATGACTGCCAAAGCTATGAAGTTTGTTAATAAAGATGAGGACCCAGAGTTAACCCGTTTAGCTGCCGAAAAATACACTCAATTTAAACTTAGCCAAATTAGTTGATTAATTAAATGATTCTACCGGCTTAGCGGGCACTAAAAACGCCGCTTCGTCTTGAATCGATAGTTCAAATAAATCAATATGTTCTTTTAATAAATCTATCACAGTCATTATTTTTTTTGCATTTAAGTAATGCTTTTCAGTATCCAGCTCAATCCTAATGCCACCCTCTTGATGAATCAACTCTGCAAGTGCATCAGAAGATTCAAGAGCGTAATTAAGTTGATCGGTTTCAAAATCATCAAAATCACCTCCAATTGGAGCTATACCATCAATAAAGCACATTAAATTAAAGTTAAACTCAGTATTTTCTTGTTCAGTACTCAAACTAATTTCCTCATTTTTAATATAACAGGTTTAAGCGGGAGAAAAAATTTTGACAGTTATTTAATGAAATTAGCGAGCATAGTCACCAACACTTCTGGTGGGGCCTGGATTATTGCTGCTATGGCAAATCAGAAAGCAGATTACTCTACTCGCAAAGACAATCTTTGCCCCCACCCTGAAACTTCAGACTACACTACTCGGTTACGGCATTCGCTTCTGCTTCTGCAATTGCCATAAGAAGCTGGTGCTTGTCGGACTGCGACAAACACTCACGATTCATGAGCACGAAACTGCGTGCACTACAAAAATCTCCACGTTCAATCGCATCACAGACCAACGAATCGATATCGTGATAGCCCATAGTCATTATTTCTTCCCCCTGGTTGTTAAACGTCCGTATCAAGGACGGCTATCTCACATTTTCGAAAGACAGTCTTTGTTTTGGAAGCAATGCCCCCATGTATACTTCAACTGAAACACTCATGAGTGCACTGCATTAAAAAACCGAGCCCTAACTTGGAGATCGGTTCTTGTGTATTCTTTCCTAAATTGTAAACCTACTCCAATATATTTATGCATTCACGAGCACCATACCATTAATATGGCTGGCACACATCTTTGCAATAATATATTGAAACTTATTCACAAATATATAATTTACTCTTACGCAATATACTTGTCAAGTCTT
>CAZSVQ010000036.1:0-7109 GCA_964610345.1 uncultured Candidatus Saccharibacteria bacterium
ATAAAATTTTGTTACCTCTTTTAGAATTTATACTTTGTAAATTAGTGTTTAGTTAGTTGAAAGATAGGAAAAATTACAAATTAATATTTTTGATTCTGCTAAAAAATTTCTATTTGAACGACTCCAGGATAGTGACAAAAAATTATTCGGGCGTGAACGAGGAATTGTACGAACAGAAGCATGGCTAGAATCGTTAGGCAACCCACAAGAATCATTCCCTTCGGTTCATATTGCTGGCACATCCGGCAAAGGCTCTACGGCTTACCTTATGTCCGCACTACTCAAGGCCAGCCAACAAACTGTTGGCACAATAACTTCTCCACATGTGTATGATGTTCGTGAGCGATTATTGATCGACGGAAACTACATTACTCAAGATGAATTTACTAAGCGAGCTAAGGATATAATTAAACCAATAGCCCGGCTTGAACAAACCAAACTTGGTAGGCCAACCTATTTTGAAGTATTAGTTGGCATGGCCCACAAGTGTTTTGCGGATCACACAGTTAATTACGCAGTTGTTGAGACCGGCATTGGTGGCCGGTTTGATTCTACTAACACAATTAAGCGCGACGACAAATTAGCAATTATAACCCGACTAGGCATAGACCACACAGAGATACTGGGCAAAACTCCAGGAGCCATTGCCTGGCAAAAAGCTGGTATCATCCCCACAAATGGCCACTCTATCGCCTTGTTGCCAGACAATATGCAAGCCCAAGAAGTCATAGAGCAGGTTGCAAAAGCGCGCAACTCAACTATCGACTTCTTAGACACGCGTCAGATGATCAGTAATTTGCATCAAACTACTGATGGCCTAACTTTTGATTATCAGTTCGCCGAACTCACAGTACGCAACATCAAAATACCAACTCTAGGCATCTATCAGGCAGAGAACGCTTGCTTGGCTATTTCTGCTTTGAAATATTTGAGCCAGAGAGATGGATTTGAGTTTAATGAAACAACCATAAAAGAAGGCTTGAGTGGTGTGCATATTCCGGCACGAGCCGAGATTACCAAATTTAATGGCACCACTGTGATCATCGATTCTGCCCACAACCCCCAAAAGTTACAGGCTTTCTTTAGTACGGTTGAATCATTAAAACTGCCGGTTAAACCTTTGGTTGTATTTTCTGCTAAACAAGCCAAAGATTGGGAAGCTTCAATACCAACACTAAACACAAACGCTGAAGAAATATTTGTAACTGGATTTTTCTTGAACCAGCCTGGCCACTTGCAAAAGTACTCAGCCGACCCAGACAAGATTGCTAGCAAAATCAGAAAGCTCGGTGGCCGTGCCAGAGCATTCAATAGCCCAACCCAAGCATTATCACAAGCAATCAACCAGTCCAAACCCAATCAGCCAGTAATAATTACTGGCTCTATGTACATGCTTGGCGAATTGCACGACCACTTACGACTGCTCAGCTAAACTTTTTACGCTCCCAAACTTCATACCAAAAAGTTGCACCATTCTCTATTAAGGGTATTTCTTTTTTAATACGCACAAAATCATCTGTATATACTGGCATAAATTTTGTGCAACCAAAATCGCCTTTAATTTGAGTGACATATAATATGTCTACTAATTGCCAAATAGCATCAAAAAGTCCAGCGCCACCAATTACCCAAATATCAGATTTTGCATTTTGAAGCAACTGAGTAGGGTCATCAACTATTATGAAGCCAGATTTTGTAATTGCTTTGCTAGTGGCAACAAAACTTTTTCCGGTAGTCATGGGCTTTGTAAATTCAACATAAGTACCATAGCCCATTAAAATATCTTTATCCTTAACAAGGTCTCTAAAATACTTCTTGTCTGTTGGCAGATCCCAAGGGATACCGTTATCGTCAGCTAGGCCACGTTTTTCGTCAATTGCTACAACCGCAAAAACCATATACTTAGATTATAACTTTATTTGGCAATAAAATATGTTTGGTATACTTAGTAACCATGACACCTAAACAAAAAATTGCCGTAATTGAAGATGAAATTAGTATTTGCGATATGTACCGCATGAAGTTGGCTGGTGCCGGCTACGATGTTAAAGTTGCTCACGATGGCCAAGACGGACTTAATTTGCTAGAAGATTTTAAGCCAGAGCTAATTTTGCTTGATTTAAAAATGCCCGTCATGAACGGAGATGAAATGCTCGCCAAATTGCGTGAAACAGACTGGGGAGCAGAAATTAGAGTCATTATACTAACCAACATTAGCCGCGATGAAGCCCCACGCACCTTGCAATTTTTACACATCGACCGCTATATCGTTAAAGCTCATCATACTCCAACTCAGGTTCTACAAATCGTAAGTGAAATCCTTAACTAACTTGTGATAACTAGCCTTTTGCCGTACCATTAATCTATATGTCATATAAAGTTGCGATTGTTGAAGATGACCAAGCTATAGCCCAAATGTATCGGATAAAGTTCGAGGCTGAGGGTTATACTGTTGATACGGCTGAAAATGGAAAACTTGGACTTGAGCTTACCGAAAACATGAAGCCAGATATTATTTTACTTGATTTGATGATGCCTGAGATGGACGGCGAAGAAATGCTTACGAAACTCCGAGCAACGACTTGGGGTAAAGACATAAAAGTAATAATTTTGACTAATATGGGCGAGCAAGAAATTCCAGAGGGCGTTAAAAATCTTGGTGTCTCAGCCGTCATACTAAAAGCCGATATGACCCCTCGTCAAGTTGCAGAGCTGGTTAAAAATCAACTTGGCTAGAAAACATATTTATCAGATAATAAAGCTATGAATGTTGCAGTTGTTGGCTATGGTGAGCAGGGTCGGTCATCATTTGAATATTGGTTTAATAAAGCTAACGTGGTTGTTGTATGTGACCAAAATCAAGATATAGAGCTACCACCCGGCGCCATAGATAAGCTTGGCTTTAATTATCTTGAAGATTTGCATGAATTTGATTTAATTGTCCGCAGCCCGTCCGTCCACCCTCAACAAATTTTAGATGCAAACCCTGATCACCCAGAAATCGTCGAGAAAATGACTTCCAATACTGAAGAATTTTTTAATAACTGTAGGGCACCAATTATCGGTGTAACTGGCACAAAGGGTAAAGGTACTACCTCAACACTAATTGCACGAATATTAGAGCAATCTGGCAAAAAAGTTCACCTTGGTGGTAATATCGGCATACCGCCGCTTGATCTACTTAAAAACAATATTACTGAGAATGATTATGTGGTGTTAGAGTTAGCTAATTTTCAGTTAATAGACATGAAGCACAGCCCTCATATTGCAGTTTGCTTAATGATTACAGATGAGCATCTGAACTGGCACAAAGATATGTATGAATACATACACGCAAAACAACAGATTTTTTCCCACCAAAACCCGAACGACATTGTAGTTTATAATGCAAAAAATACTTACGCTACAGAAATTGCTACTGCTTCGCCGGCTCATATCAAGATCAGTTACGATGCTCCGAGCGATGTCAATGAGCCAGTAGAGTTTACAGATGGTGCTTACGTTGACGGAAACCATATAAAAATGCAGGGCAAAAATGTCTTATCTTTGCATGACATAACCTTAAAAGGTAGACATAATTTGCAAAATATTTGCGCGGCAATTGCTGCCACTTGGGATATCATTGGCCATAACCCTCACACAATCAAAAAAGCTATACGTGGCTTTGTGGGCTTACCGCACCGTTTAGAAAATATTGGAACATACAATGGTATTACTTTTGTTGACGACTCTTTTGGTACTAACCCAGAAACTGCCGACGTTGCTATAAAAGCCTATTCTGAACCAAAAATATTAATTCTTGGTGGATCTGATAAAAATAACAAATTCGATGCGCTATTTAATACAATTAACAGCAGTAACATTCGACATATTGTGGCTATTGGTGAAATGGGCCCAAGAATTCTATCATTGTTAGAACAATCGCCGGGTTATAAAAATATTCCTTATACGCGTATTGAAGCATCACAAACTATGAAGGATATTGTTTCGGCTAGTTTACAATTTGCTCAACCAGGTGATGTGGTGATGCTTTCTACTGCTTGTGCCAGTTTTGATATGTTTAAAGATTATAAAGATCGCGGCGAACAATTTAAAGCTGCTGTTCAGGCTCTAAATTAGTTAAAATATTTTTCAATTGTTTAATAACCGGTGCTTCTGGTTGTAAAACTTCAGCCCTAGAGCCAGCGGATTGTTTTATCAAATCTTCTATCCAGTGATAATGCGTACAGCCCAACACTATAACATCCGCTCCTTGGTTACAAACAGATTCGGTTATGGTATGAATTTTGTCTTTATTTATTTGATTAGATTCAATCATATAAGACCAGTCGCTACAATCTGGCTCAATAACTTTAATATCTTTAGTGTATTGTTTTTTTAGATCATAATATCTTGAACTAGCTAGCGTTGTTGGTGTAGCAAAAACTGCAATATAATTAGACTTCGTTTTAATGCTAGCTGGTTTTATCATTGGCTCCATCCCAATTAGTGGGATGCTTATATTATGCCTTAGCTCATGAATTAGTGTGGTTGTTACGGTATTACAAGCAATCACAATTACTTCACAACCATCTTCAGCCATTGATTTAAGAATGGGTGATACCAATTTTAATAATTCTTGCTTGTTTTTTATGCCATACGGAACATTTTTTTTGTCGTCCCTAAATATAACTTGGTGATTTGGCAAGGCTTTTTCTATTGCCGTAGCAACTGATAACCCTCCAACTCCAGAATCAAAAACACCAATTTTTCTCATAATTATGAATTTTCTCGTGCTGATCGAATAACGTTTTCAAACAGAGCACAGACGGTTAACGGCCCGACCCCGCCTTTAATTGGCGTTATGGTAATATTCGTTAGTTCCCGTACGTCTTCGGCTACATCGCCAATCAAACCATTACTATCAGTAGCGACACCAGCATCTACAATCACAGCATCAGCTTTGATCATTTTTTTCTTTATTAATCCTGGAACTCCTGTCGCGCAAACTAAAATATCAGCCTTCCCTACTTCTACCTGTAAGTTTTTAACGGATTTATCTACGGTCTTCACATCTAAGCCAGAGACTTGCCAGATTTTGGACAGAGGCTTGCCAACCAGTCTGCCGTGCCCAACAATTACAATTTTTTTATTTTTCAATTCAACATTATAGCCTGCCAAAAGCCAATTTATAGCCATTGGTGTCGCTGGATCATAAATTGCTTGCGCACCTAACGCATCAACATCTTTAGTTGGGGCAACATTGTTTAAAACCTCATCTGTTTGCTTGGGATTTGGCAAGGGGATTTGTACAATTATACCGTGGACACTTGTATCTCTATTTAGTTCTTTAATCTTATCCATGGCTACTTTTTGTTCAATTGTATGAACTTTAACATTCACCCCGATATCTTCACCGTAATTTTGCTTGAGCTTCATATAACTATCGACGACTGGGTCAGGGTTGGTTCGGATAATAGCTAACTTAGGCTCGATATTTTGAGCCTGCTTAAGCACACGCACCTGCTTAGCTTGGCGCTCTTTTATAAATTCTGCTAATTCTTTACCATTTAATAACTTCATCAGAGGTATATTCTACCACAAGCAGGTATATAAAACTTTAATTAAACTGGATTTGTTGGAGCTGGGGGTTGTGGTGGGCTAGTATTTTGTGGGGCCACTGGGCTTGGTGCTGATGCTTGAATTATTTCTTGAGGTGAATTAACGTTTGTGTTGTCAGTAGCTGAAGGTGTTGCTAAAGGCGTTGGGCCAGGAGTTGTTGTTCCTGCATCAGATACATTTGGCCCTAAATATTGAGCGTTACCAAATCCAAGCCTAATTAATCCAACGAATGGAAATATTATCAACCATAAAATTGCAAAAGTATTATCTTTCCCGAAGTTTTTTGCAAGCTGTAACATTGCGACCACTGACGCTACTATACTCAAAATATTGCCTACAAAAGGTATGAATCCTGCTAGAGCCCAATATCCAGGCTTACCGGATACTTCAAACAAAACCCAACTTCCATAGATGGGAATTAATGCTTTCCAGCCTTTTTCACCGGCCTTTTCAAATATCTTCCACATCCCTATAATCATTGGGATCCAAAATGCAGCCACAATTAAAAGCACTATCATAATTATCGTAATAGCAGCAAGACCTGCAGCTGCGTCAGATCCAGTCGTTGATGCAGAATAAGAGTCATTGTATGCACCATATGATGAATTATATGTTTGAGCTAATAAATTTAATATCATTTTCTACCTTTTATTTATTTGTAACATTACTTTTAATTATAACCATAAAAGCCACAACAAGTAAAATATACTTTATGATAAAAAAAGAACGGCTTTAGTTAAATAACCGTTCTTTTTAAAATGTAGTTTTCTAAGCTTTCGGCTTTGGGTCGCTTTTATTTCCGTCACCCTGATCTAAGGTTTTGTAGGGTGAGCCGATATATTTCGCATCACCAAATCCTAGTATCAATAATCCAATTAATGAAAATATAATAAGAGCAAAAATAGCAAAAGCTGTGTCTTTGCCGAACTTTTTTGCGAGCTCAAGTGCAATAATCACCCAAACTACAACTGCTGCAATTGGCCCAACAAATGGTATCCAAGCAATTAAAAAGACCAACGCCCACCATCCGGGTTTTCCGGCAATCTCTGCTAAAGTCCATGAATTATAAATTGGAATTATCGCCTTCCAACCTTCTACACCGGCCTTTTCAAACACCTTCCACATCGCTATAACTGCCACGACAAAAACCGCCAGCCATATAATTAAAAACATACCGCTAAAAAGTGCCAGACCCGCACCTACACCTGCAGATGTTGTCGTATCATACGTTGAATACGATTGTGCTATTAACTCAAACATACTTGCCTCCTATGCTTATTAAATATCTCTTCAATTATATGCCTATAATCCAAACTAACAAACTTTTATACACAGTTTTGTGACCAAATTCACAAAAATTTACAATTAACACCTAATCTGTTAAAATTATATTTCGTTACTATTTAAAAGAAGCTCTGTAACATTATTTCAAAACCACCGTATTAAACGGGCCATTAGCTCAGTTGGTTAGAGCACCTGCCTCTTAAGCAGGGTGTCCTGGGTTCGAG
>CAZSVQ010000037.1:0-2423 GCA_964610345.1 uncultured Candidatus Saccharibacteria bacterium
AGGATTCTGTACATAATTGAAGAAACAGTAAAAGTGGTTCAAGTTACGAAAGTTGGCCATCGAAGCAACGTTTATAAGTAAGAAATAATGACCCAACCTGCTCTAATATACTGTACCGTATTAAGATAAACGAAAAAGGTTTCCCAGGTTAAACTTTCAGAGGTGCAATCTGGAATGTATGACGCCAACGCAAAGTTCAGACTTGAGTACGTTCCAATTCGTAATTCTCACGTGTACCATATGTCACAGTCTCTGGGCTTATAGATTTTTATATATTTCTCGTCGATGGCCTTTCCGTATGATAATTATCAGAAGTACTTTGTTTTGTAATTGGTAGATGACACGATAATCTCCATGTCGTATTCTAAATAAATTAACAGTGCCTTTAAGTTTTGCAGATCCCTCAGGTAACGGGTTATCTTTTAGGTTTTCAATCTTTTGCACAATTGCAGTACGGTCATGATTAGCAAGTTTGCGTAATTCTTTTTTAACACTGCTCTTGTACTCGAGCACATAATTCATCTTAAAGCAGGCCTTCTTTTTTGAATTCAGACACTAATTCATCAAAGGAGTGCGTCGGTTCATTCTCTCGCTTATTAACTTCCTCTATATCTTCTAAATCCTCTAGTATTTGAAACTTCACAGCGTCTTCTACGATTGCGGAGATGCTCTCGTTACTTTCAGCCGCTCGTAGCTTTAATACCCTGTAAAGCTTGTCATTTAAAGTTATGGTTGTTCGCATTTTTACGCTCCTTGATTATGATAATTCAAGTATAGCACATTTGCACCATTGCATCAATGCATATGTGCGTCAATTTAAAATTCTCACGGGCTTTTACGAGAAGCAAAAAGCGACCTAGTCCACTCTAGTATGCTGCACCAAAGTCAAAACCAAACTCCAAACCAAAATAGTTGAATTTAGTCTATATTCGTAAAACGCTGTAATTAATGATACTTTGTGTTACTCGTGCGCTCATTAAACCTGAAATAGCATAATTTAACTTACTGTTAGTTGTACTGCGTCCAACTATGCTAGTATATTGTTTAAGGTAACTGACAAAAATGCAAGAATTTATTGACGCACTAAAACAGGCTGGTTACGAGGGTGATATTGACGACTCTTCGGATTTACTGAGTGCTTATAGCCATGATGCATCAATGTTTGAAATGGTGCCACAGCTTGTGGTTGCGCCCAAAAACACTAAAGATGTTGAGCTGATAGTTAAAGTTGCTCAGATAACTAAAACTAAAATTGACAATTTATCACTGACTGCCAGGAGTGCTGGTACCGATATGTCTGGCGGTGCAATCAATGAATCAGTGATCGTTGATATAAAGAAATATTTCACGAAAATTGAAAATATTGGCCAAGAATCTGCTAAGTTGCAACCTGGTGTGTACTTTCGTGATTTTGACGCAAAAGCCAAAGAAAAAGGTGTGTTAATGCCAACTTATCCGGCCTCGCGCGATCTTTGTACTGTCGGTGGTATGGTTAGCAACAATGCTGGTGGCGAAAAGTCTATAGAATTTGGCCAAGTCGTCAATTTTGTTAACCAGCTTGAGTTTGTGTTTGCCGACGGCGTAGCTCGTACTGTAAAACCGCTAATAAAAACCGAACTAGACAAAAAAATGAAGCAAAAAGATTTTGAAGGCCAAGTTTATAAACAAATTTTCGAGCTGATTGATAAAAACTACGACCAAATTAAATCCGCTAAACCCAAAGTTAGCAAAAATTCTACCGGTTATAATTTGTGGGATGTATGGGACCGCGAATCTGGCGTTTTTGATATGACTAGACTTATCACAGGTTCACAAGGAACGCTAGGTTTTGTAACAGACATAGAGTTTCGCCTCACGCGCGCCCGTTCAGACGAGGGGTTATTAGTAATTTTCGTAAAAGACTTGAAGCATCTAGGTGAGTTAATTAAGGTGGTAGTTGACGAGAAGCCCTCGCGGTTCGAATCTTTTGACGACAACACTCTGATTTTATCAATTCGGTTTATGCCCTATTTTTTGAAGTTTCTTGGCCCTATTAAATTTATAAACCTTGTAATTCGCTTAATTCCCGATGCCCTACTGCTGCTCCGGGGTGTGCCTCGGCTGGTATTGATGGCGTCTATCAAAGGCGATGACCCGGAGGAAATTAAAGATAGAATTCATAAGTTACGACTTAAACTCGAAGAAAACAAAAAACACTATGGTATTAGTGGTTTTGAGGAGGCGCCATATGAACGTCAAGGTGAAAAATTTTGGATTATGCGCCGGTATAGCTTCCAGATTTTACGGAGCAAAGTCAAGGACAAACACACGGCACCGTTTATAGATGATTTAGTGGTTAACCCAGAACATTTGGCGGAGTTTTTACCAAAAATTCGCAAAATCATTAAAAAATATAAATTATTTGCCACTATTGCAGGCCACAT
>CAZSVQ010000037.1:2433-6820 GCA_964610345.1 uncultured Candidatus Saccharibacteria bacterium
GGTGATGGCAACTTCCATATTATTCCGCTCATGAATATTGAACAAAAAACCGAACGTAATAAAATTTTGCCAGCCATGAAGGAGGTCAATAAGCTTGTACTAAAATTCGGTGGTTCTCTAAGTGGTGAGCACAATGACGGCTTGGTTCGGGGCCCTTGGCTAACTGAAATGTACGGAAAAGAAATGGTCAAGCACTTTAAAGAAGTTAAAAAAATTTTTGATCCCAACGGACTATTTAACCCACACAAAAAAGCCGATGCTACCTGGGAATTCTCTATAAATCATATAAGAAAAAACTTCGACTAAGTGCTATTATTGATATTATAAGTAAGCATAAACATTAAGGAGAAAAATATGCCAAAAACGCCTAAATATGTCACCCAAGAACAATTAAATCGAATTCTGGGTATTACTGGTATTGTAATTGCTATTTTACTATTTGTTGGTGCTGGACTAGCTTATATAGGTAAAGAATTTGCAGTTAATCAGGTGCAAAGTCAACTGGTGCAGGAAAAAATTAAATTCCCACCAAAAGGCAGTCAAGCACTCGACCCAAATGAGTACCCAGGCCTACAACAATATGCGGGCCAGCAAGTAGATAATGGCACGAAAGCCAAAGCCTACGCGGATGAATATATATGGCACCATATGATGAAATCATCTGACGGAAGGTCATATTCAGAGGTTAGTGAAGAATCTAGGGCAAAGCCTGATGATAAAGAGTTGGCGGCGTTAAAGAGTTCATTGTTCCAGGGCGATATGCTTAGATCAAGCCTGTTAACGGCATATGCATTTAGTGTGTTTGGTGTTATAGCCGGGTATGCAATTATTGTTTGCCTAATAGGTGCGGTTGGCGCTCTTTTGTTTGCGTTATCACGGTTTGCAAAAAGCAGAAAATAATGAAGATTGTTATTGTTGGTGCTGGTTTTGCGGGGGTGAGGCTAGCACTTAATTTAAGAAATCAAAGTAATTTTGAAATCCGTTTAATTTCGCCTCAAACATACTTTGAATATCACGCAGCGCTTTACAGGTCAGCGACTGGGCGGTCACCCCTTGAGGTGGCGATTCCGTTGACAGATTTTTTTAAGCGATACCAAAACATTGAGGTAATTGAGGACAAAATTGTTGCTCTAGATGCCGAAAATAAAACTTTAACAGGTGAATCAGAATCGGTCTACAAATATGATGCAGTAATTTTTGCCGTTGGTTCAGTAACGCAATATTTTGGTATTAAGGGGCTAGAAGAACATTCTTTTGGCGTAAAAACCATTAATGAAGCTTTAGAACTAAAACGAGAAATCCACGAAGACTTAGTCGACAAAGGCCAAGCTGAGCGCAACTATGTAGTGATTGGAGCTGGCGCATCAGGCGTTGAATTATCTGGCGAGCTAATACAGTACCTTAAAATGATTAGGAAACGGCACGGCATTAAGGCGCGATATAAAGTTGATTTAATAGAGGCTGCTCCTAGGTGTTTACCGGCATTGCCAGAAGAATTTACGGGCAAAATTACAGAACGGTTGCAAAAACTTGGAGTTAGAACTTACTTTAATACTGCTGTAAAAAGTGAAACAGTTAATCAAATCAAGCTCCCTAACGGAGATATAAAAACTCACACTGTGGTTTGGACAGCTGGGCTTGCCAACAATCCAATTTTTAAAAAATACCCCAAGATATTCAATACCAACAAGGCTGGCAAAGTCATGGTTTCGGAATATTTAGAAGCCAAACTAAATATTTATGTAATTGGTGACAGTGCGGATACAAAATACAGTGGTATGGCCCAGACAGCGATTCATAACGCTAATTTTATTGCCAATAATCTAATTCGGCTAGTAAATGGCCAAAAACGCACAGAGTACCAGCCCAAACGTCCTGTTTATGCTATTCCAGCAGGTGCTGGTTGGTCGGCTGTGCTTTGGGGTAATTTAAAAATTTATGGCTTTGCTGGCTGGGTGTTGAGGCGCTTGGCGGACTTAAAACTGTACCTAACATTTTTACCTCCATCTAAAGCGCTAACTGTTTGGAAATATGGCTTCCAAAAACAAGAAGTCTGCAAATTTTGCCGAAAATAAACCAACTATAAACCATACGTACCGAACGTTATTTTGCAAAAAAATATAAGTGTGTTATAATTGTATAAGTTTTACATTTCTCTTTTAGTTTTGAAATTTAGTAGAATTCGGATGAATGCTCCAATTTAGTACCAGCGATTCATCATGTTTGATTGATGAAAGGTATTTATGTCATACACAAACAAACGCTCTTTTAGTGAGCGAAAAAATAACACACGGTTTCGCAATAATAAGCCAAACTTTAGGCCAAAAAGAGGCGGAAGAAAAAAACAATACATTAACCCTACCCTGTTTATAAATAAAAACACAAAAGTAGTAGCAGAAATGCCGGTTCCTCAAGTAGAGCACCAATTTACTGACTTTGGATTTTCTAAAAACCTAGAACACAACGTGACGATCGCTGATTTGGTTACACCTAGCCCTATTCAAGATCAAACAATCCCGTTGGTTTTAAAAGGCTCAGATGTAATTGGTCTGGCAAACACCGGAACCGGTAAAACGGCAGCTTTCTTGTTGCCAATTTTAGAAAAGCTCCAAAAAAACCGCAAATATAATTCAGTGCTTGTAATGGCACCAACCCGTGAGCTGGCTCAACAGATTGACGCTGAATTTAGGAAATTTTCATTTGGTATGCGGTTATATACAGCCGTTTGCGTTGGTGGCGTTAATATCAATGGGCAAATTAGGCAGCTAAGACGCGGGCCACATGTAATAATTGGCACGCCGGGTCGGTTAAAAGATTTGCTCAACCGTAATATTTTACAAACAAACTCAATCGATACTCTAGTGCTTGATGAGGCAGACAGGATGTTAGATATGGGTTTTGTGCATGATATACGTGAAATCATTGGCCACTTGCCAGAAAATCGCCAAACTCTATGCTTTAGCGCAACAATGAACTCGGCGGTTCAATCAATTACCCACGATTTCATGAAAAACCCAGTAACCGTATCTGTTAAAGTCACCGAAACTAACGACCACATCTACCAAGATATTGTGCATTATCATGATGATGAGCATAAAAAAGTCCAGTTAATTGACATGCTTAAACAGAGTGAATTTGAAAAAGTTATAGTATTTGGAGAAACAAAGCACGGTGTTCAAAGATTGTCAGACAAATTGTTAAAAGAAGGTATTACCTCTAATGCCATTCATGGTAATAAAAATCAGGGTCAACGTAACCGGGCGTTAAGCTCATTTAAGTCTAGCGAATCAAAAGTATTGGTTGCTACTGATGTGGCAGCTCGCGGATTGGATATCCCAGACGTGACTCACGTGATTAATTTTGACCAACCAACTAGCTACGATGACTACATTCATCGTATCGGCCGTACCGGGCGTGGCGGCAAATCTGGCATAGCGCTAACTTTTGTTAAAAAATAATCATACTTGAGGGTTGGCTATTATACCCTGTTTTCGTTTAATTAAAGAGTAAGTTGCCAAGCAGAATACCCCTATCACGAAGAAGATAATACCGGTTTTTGTGAATATTGAGCTAGCTTGGTTTATAAGTTCTGTAACGATGAAATTTATAGGAGAACTAAACTCAACTGAGCCCAATTGTTTGGTTGAAGTTTCTAATAGTTCACCTAGTCTTTCTGGTGCCAAATAACCCGCAATAATATACAAACTACCATAAACCATGAACGGTATGGCTAAAGTACGGAGTGCTTTATAACGAGGGCGCTTGAGTAAAATAATAATCAGTGTGCTTAGTAAAAACACCCCGGTAATTATAAAAATCGACACTTTCAATAGTTGATAATAGCTGGGTACTTCTTTAAGGGTTTGGTAATATGGTTGAGCTTGTTCGCCTTGGTTTAGAGATAAATTCTCCGCGCTCAGCGGTGCCTCATTTTGTAACTGATTAGTATCAGTGGCTAATATTTGTTGCCTGACGTTTTGTATTTCTTGCTTAACGTTTGTTCCGGGCGGAATGCAATTGATTGTGAATACATCACTACTGGTTGGCCGTAAGCGTGTCGTGCAAGCGGGTAATGTATTGGCGCGTTCTGATAAACCAACAGTAACCGCATTGGCAAAATCGGTTTTAATTTGGTTAGCGTCAACACTAAACACTGGTGTTTCTGTTGTACCATCAAGCCAGGCGTAGGTTTGGGTTACGCCAGATTCTACAAAAGTTTGGATTGTTTCTTTTTTGATTGCTTGGTCAACTGCACTAATAATTATTGGGTTAGCTGTGTCTAGCGTTACAGAATTCGAACTACTCAACTGCTTTTTAAGGCTATCGGTGGCCACGGTGTAAATGCCACTTTCAGACAAAGTTGATTTTACAAACCCTTGATTACCAA
>CAZSVQ010000038.1:0-6659 GCA_964610345.1 uncultured Candidatus Saccharibacteria bacterium
CCATTGCCTACTGCGTAGAGGTCGTTTTGGGTGGTGTGGTTGATGGTTTCACTTGAATCATTATTTAATAATTCTATGATCGCCGAGGCTTGAGTTAAACCAGAGCCAGTGTTAGAAATGTTGCTAAAGGTATTATTAGTAGTTGCATAGTTAATGGTAGCACCGTCACGAGCGCTCACAGCTATGCCAGTAGTAATAAAAGTTGACTCATCGCCATGCAAATCTGTAAAAGTAGAATTTTTAATAGTTGCATCTACTTGATAGCCCGACCCTGCGGATATTAATAAGCCAGCTCCAGCTTGGCTAAAAGTTGAGTTTTCTACACTAATATTACCGTTTTCCCCCAAATACGAACTCATTATTAGTGGCATGCCAGAACCAGTTAAAAAGTCTGGCTGGTAAAATATGCTGTCTTTGACTGTTAAGTCTCCGTTATGCACAGATATGGCTAGACTACCGCCACCTCCCACACTCATCTCTAAACCTTCTGCGACAACATCGATATTGTTAGCATCAATACCAACACCGAGGCCTGTCCACGACAACATAAAATCCTTAAACTCAACACTATCAAGACCGCTTCCGCCTATTAAGTAAAAACCTGTTTGCTCTATTATTGTTGAATCTTTGCCTTGACCGACAATCGTAAGAGAACCATCGCCATTATCCCCCTCTAATGTCGATAAACTCGACCCGGTTCCTGTAATTGTACCGGCTGGCAAGTTGATAGTATCATCTGTGCCATAAGTACCAGTCTCAGCACAATCGGTGTAAGTTTGAGCTCCGTCGTTAATGTTACCGATAGCTTCTTCTAGTTGGCAATTGCCATCAGCATTAACTGCTGAACTACCAGTAACTACGTTTAGGGTAGCAGCACTGGCTTTGATTGGTTTTAGTACTAGTACTAAAGCTAACAGAAATAGAACAAATAGTAGTTCTTTGGAGATTGACTTAAGTTGTTGTGTTAGTTGTTGGTTTTTGGGAACCATGTTTTTTGGTATAGCCATAATACTATAACCCTCCCTTTTGTTTTATAAATGTGTTTATTATTCAAAACTCTATGTACTAGTGTATATATTACACTTATCTTTATTGAGCTTATGCTATTTTTGGGGGGTTGTCAATAGATTAGAGCTTAATACAATTGATAATTTTTTAACTTGCAAATAATACCGCCGCCAACAACGTATTTGCCCTGATATAGTACTGCCGACTGCCCTGGAGTTAATGCCCGAATATCGTCTTTTAATTTCACATTTAGCGTACCACCACCGTATGATGCCATATCTGGAGTACTAAATGCTAAATCTAATGTGCCTTCAATTAGTGGCGCCCTGTGCCTAGTCCGCACCTGGACTGTTGCATCAACTGGAACTTGATTAATCCAGTGAACATCCGTCAAATACAACTGATTGCTCCACAACCGTTTATCGTTTAAATCTGTCGTTACATAAACCTCGTTTTTGACCATGTCTTTGCCAACCACATAATACGGTAAGCCACCACCTACACCTAAACCAGAACGCTGACCAATTGTGTAAAAGATTGCCCCGTCATGTTCTCCAACTCGTGATCCATTTTGATCGATAATTGAGCCTGACTTAGTATCTACGTATTGGCCCAAAAAGTCTTTTATGCCTACCTTGCCAACAAAACAAATACCCATACTTTCTTTTTTGCTGGCTGTTATCAGGCCATATTTTTGGGCGAGCGCTCTCACCTCAGGTTTCGTGTAATCACCAAGCGGAAACAGCGTTTTTTGGAGTGCATCAGTTGTTACCCTATACAAAAAATATGTTTGATCCTTATTGCTATCTTTAGCGGTTAATAATTGGCCGTCCTTTACCCGAGCATAATGACCAGTTGCCACTAAATCTGCACCGTCTTCTAGGGCTGTTTGTAAAAACAACTTAAATTTTATTTCTTGGTTACACATTATATCTGGGTTGGGTGTTCGGCCAACTTTATATTCGGCAATCATGTAATCGACAACTTTTTGTTTGTACTGTGTCTCGAAATCGAAAACTTTAAAATCAATCCCCAGTTGTACCGCTACACGCTTGGCGTCCTGGAAATCTTCCTTCCAGGGACAATCAAAACCTGGCAAATTTTTGGTCCAGTTCTTCATATATACCCCAATTACTTTGTAGCCTTGCTCTTTTAACAATGCAGCGGACACAGAGCTATCAACACCGCCACTTAACCCAACATATACAGTTTTCATAGAATTATTCTTCACATAACCATTATAACAGAGGTGAGGTTTCTTGACAATTCATCCGTATTTAGGTATTGTTTGCTTGTCCGATTCACTACGGAAGGAAATTAATATGAAAATGACAAACCTTGCTCTTGTCTTCACTATTGGAAGCATGCTATACGCGATGATTGTGTTTTCGATTAGCCTCGGCTCACCGAGACCTAGACTAATGCTAACCAGGGTCAACCTGTACGGCATCTTCTTCTGTGCCGTCTCCCTACTGGCTATTATCGGTACACTATTCGATGGTAGCAAACAGTACTTTCTCGTCATCGTAGGTTCACTTCTGATGATATTGATCGGCTTTGTTCATACTGCACTATACCTGGCCAACCGGCCACAATCCAAGGAGGATGCTCGCAGGCTCGCCAAGCTTTAAGGTGGCGGTAATCACAGCTGTATAGGCATCCAAGACGAGCTTCAGAAATGTTCTGAAGTGCCTATTACAGCATCGGTGATTTGGACTATAACCGCGTTAAATACTCTGATTGAGGTTAGCTTTTTAGCACCATATCTCTCATTACTATTAACGCGGTTTTCTACATTTAAAAATACTTACCGCGTTCAGTTAGTGCAGGTTTTGGCTTTTTGTTACTTAAAGCTTGCTTTAACATACTGTCGGCTTGCGTAAATTTATTAGCTAGGCTTGCGTCGTAAGTTTTATGCTTTAAGCGGATTACGGCACCACCAAATAACCTTGTTTGTACACTGGTTTGAATTAACGTTTGAGCATGCACATTAGTCCTGAACCAAGTAACTATAGATTCTGCAATTTTAATATCAGTATTGACTGGCATCACCACTCCTACAACCGGAGCACGCTTATAAACTTCTCGTAAAAACTGAGCCAGTTCAATCCTATGTCCATGATTTATCACGTTACGCTTATTAGCATCGGCAAATTTATCAAGGTCAGAGGTTGTTTTAGGCAACGAAAGTTTTGTGCCAGTTGTCCGGCTTTGAACCTCACTTAAAAATTTTTCAATTTGCAAAATCTCGCTCAAAGTTTGGTGAACTTGCAACCTGCTCTGGATAAAACTTGGCAACACCAATAACTTTGGTGGTTGTTCGTCAGGCATTTCTTATATCCTCAATAATCTCATTCTTATGAGCATTTAAATTATCGACCACCAAAGCAATCTGTTGGTCGGTTGTTATTACGTCACCAACTGCACTCATGACGTATTTTTTAACAACTTCAGCAATTTGTGTGTCTAACTGCTCAATTCGGCGATCTTTTTCAGTTTTTAATTGAGCTTGCAAATCAACCTGACTTTTAGCAACAGAATCAGACAACATTTGCCTGGTTTGCGTAATTGATTCGTGATGCTTAGCGAGCTCTTGTTGTAATGTTGCAAAAATTTGCTTTTTCATAAAATCATCAAGCTGGGCTGCACTCATACGCACATCTTGTTGCAAATACATAGCATTTTCATGAATTAACTTTTCGAATTGTTGACGCGCCCGTTGCCTTAATTCTTCTCTGAAATCATCAGTGAAAGCTTGACTGACGGCTTCGTTAACGGCTTCTCCAGCTGAGTTGCGCGGATGACTATCGCCCCCCTTACCGACACTACTAACTTTAATAGCTACCCAAACAAAAGCAATCAATGTTGCTAGTAAGGTACCGATGATTAGTAATAGTTGCCAGAGTTCCACCCGTAATATTCTCCACCGTTTATGTATTTATTCTCACTCTATAATAATTGCTGTTAAGCTTAAACGCAAATATCTTTAAGGGCAGAAGCTGTTTTTTTAATATCTAGAGCTGATGTTTGAGCGCCGAGTGTGAACCTTAAACTAGACCGTGCATCATCATCACTCAAACCTATTGCTCGCAAAACGTGTGAAGGCTCATCATTGCTAGCACTACAAGCAGATCCGGTAGCACACATAATTCCCCGTTCATCTAGCTCCATCATCACCCGTTCGTTGTCAATACCAGGTATCGTAATGTGTATATTATTTGGTAAGCGGTGTTTTAGACTACCATTAATCCTAGCTAACGGTAATACTTTTTGGAGCTCTTTGATAAATTGTTGCTGGAGCTCATGTAAGCGAATTATCTCTGACTTTTTTCTATCTGTTACTAACTGAATTGCTTTGCTTAAGCCAATAATCCCAGCTACATTTTCTGTGCCACTCCGAAGTGAGCGTTCTTGCCCGCCGCCTAAAATCTGCGCCTTCAGCTTTGTGCCAGTTTTTACATAAAGCAGTCCTGTCTGTTTTGGGCCATAAATCTTACCACCGTTAATGCTCATTAAATCTACCCCCAATTTACTAACATGCATATCTAGATAGTTGGTCGCCTGAGCACCGTCAGTATGTAAATACAGCGGTAATTTATTACCAGATTTAACGCGGTCTGATTTTATGACAGCAATTATTTGAGCAATTTCCCTGATAGGCTGAACAGTACCAATCTCATTATTGGCATACATTATACTGACCAAGACTGTTTTATCATTGATTTTGTTTTTCAAATCTTTGACATCAATCACACCATCTGGACGAACACTAACTTGATTATTTGAGTATTGCTTAGCTGGCTCAAGTACCGAATCATGCTCTATCGAGCTAACCAGAATATTACCATCAGAAAATTGACTCATTATTCCGTTAATTGCCAGGTTGTTAGCTTCAGTGCCGCCGGCTGTAAAAATCAATTCACTTGATTTAGAACCTAAAGTTTTGGCGATTGATAAACGTGCATTGGCAATATCACTGTTTACAGCTTTTGCAGATAAATATAGTGCCGACGGGTTAAAAAACTTTTCATTATAATATGGCAACATTACTTCTAGCACAGACAAATCAACTGGTGTTGAAGCGGCATAATCAAGATAAATCATAATACTAGCTTAGTATAATTTTAGGCAAAGTTGTAAATTTGTTGGTTTATTTTGTCGCGGTACAATCGTGTAGCTTTTAATAAGCGAAGCGCTTCTTGATCTTTAACTGGCTGGTAGTGGCTTCCATTTTGACTTTTAAGCACACCATTGGGGCGGACATCATAACGGGTAGTCATAACTTGGTGTTTATTGTTTTGATCCGTCCATTCTTCATGCCATACCCAAGTATGTTCATCAAGGCAAAAGAACTCACGACGACGCCCAGCGGGGATCGGCCCAAAAACTGTGCCACCAATTCGTGCCTCATGACGCATTAAGTTGCGATAAAGTTTAGCTTCTCGTTCTTGCTTTTTGTTAGCAGAAACTGAACTAGCGATTGCATCAAATAAGCTTCTAATTGGCATTTTTAAATACCTCTTCTACTGCGTCGCGAGCAGCAGTTTCATCGTTAGAACTGGATTCTACCGCAAAACTAGCCATAGCAGACTCAGGTTGTGGCATATTAAGATTTTCTTGAGGTTTAGTAACGATAACTTGCTTTGGCTTTAGATACTCAACTGCGTCTTTTTCAATAGATTTAAGCGCTTGTTCAATATTTAATGTAGCATAATAAACCGTGTGTTTGCGGCTAACTTCTGGCCCGGTTGGCTGGCGCCTCAAAGACTCGTGTTGTTCTGGTGATTGTGTATTCATAATCATAATCTAAATAACGTAAGCGCGTTATTTGTTGTTGCCGTGGCTAGTTCTTCAAGACTTTCTTGCCTCAATTCTGCTAAAAATTCGGCCGTACTCACAACGTGCTTAGGCTGACAGATTGTACCACGAAATGGAACAGGGGTCAAGAACGGAGCGTCAGTTTCTAACAAAAGTCTGTTTAAAGGCACATTTTTTGCCATTTCAAGCTGTTTTTTATCCTTAGTAAAGGTCATAATACCGTTTAAGCCTATATACAGCCCCCTGGCAAGGCAATTATCAAGCACTTCCTGGTTATCAGTAAAACTATGAACCACCCCTGTTAAGCCTGGATATTCGTCAAATATCGCAAAAAAATCATCAAAAGCTTCGCGTACATGCAATATAACTGGCAAATCATGCTCCACGGCCAGCTCTAGCTGATAACGCAACATCTTGGCCTGATCCTGTTTTGGCGAATAGTTATAATAATAATCTAGTCCTACCTCGCCCACCGCGACAATTCGCGGTTTTTTAGCTAAGTCACGCAGTTGTTGTAGTGCCTTGGGGTTTTCTGTATACAATTTGGCCTCGTGGGGGTGTATGCCAATGCTAGCCCAAATACTTTTGTGACGACTAGCCATCTCGACACCTAGCTCACTATCTGTTAATGTGCAACCAACACAAATCATGCGCGTTACGCCACAGGCAAGCGCCTCACTTATCACCGTCTCAGCATCTAGCTCATAATCCGGAAAATGCACATGACAATGCGTATCCACAAACTCTGTCATAAGTATATTGTACTACTTATTGGTTAGCTCACTAAACCCCAAAGCAACAGTTGTCCCCTCACCCTCTTGGCTAGTTATGTC
>CAZSVQ010000039.1:0-5904 GCA_964610345.1 uncultured Candidatus Saccharibacteria bacterium
GGAAGCCGAGATCCTTTAGATCATCAGCAATCAAAGCTGTGATGTCTTGACCATATTTTTGGTAAGCTAATGCCATTGTACTAGCCAATTTCTTTTTAGTCATAGTTTCATCTTGGAACGGAAAATCTTCTGGGAATATTTCGTTAAACAAGATTCTACCAAGGGTAGTATTTCTAACTTCACTACGGAATGGTAAGCTAACTCGCGATTGCAACACAACTTCACCAGCATCTAAGCTCATCAAAGCTTCAGCCAAACTAACAAAGTTAATAGCTTTTTCGCTAGTATCTTTACGTTCGTAGGTTAAGTAGTAGCAACCAAGCACAATATCTTGTTCGATGTGTAAAATTGGTGAGCCATCGGCTGGCTTAAGCAAATTCTTGTTAGAAGCCATAATCTCACGAGCTTCTTCTTGAGCAGCATCTGATAATGGCAAGTGAACAGCCATTTGGTCGCCATCAAAGTCAGCGTTAAAGCCTTTACAAACAAGGGGGTGTAATTGGATAGCCTTACCTTCAATTAAAATTGGCTGGAAGGCCTGAACACTCAAACGGTGTAGTGATGGTGCTCGGTTTAATAACACGTATTTGCCTTTTATCACTTGGTCTAAAGCATCCCAAACAGCAGTTTCGCCAGATTCAATCATGCGTGTAGCTGAACGAATATTATGTGCGTATTCATTTTGTATCAAGTTGCCGATCACAAATGGCTTAAACAATTCGAGTGCCATCATTTTCGGTAGACCACATTGGCTTATTTTTAATTCTGGTCCAGCAACAATAACTGAACGTCCAGAATAGTCAACACGTTTACCAAGTAGGTTTTGACGGAACCGACCTTGTTTACCTTTGAGCATGTCACTCAAAGATTTAAGTCGACGACGTTGACCTGTGGCGGCGACTGCACGGCCTGAACGTGCGTTACCGTTGTCAATCAGCGCATCAACAGCTTCTTGAAGCATACGTTGTTCGTTACGGCGAATAACCTCTGGGGCGTTAAGTTCAATTAGCTTTTTCAAACGATTGTTGCGGTTGATTACCCGACGATACAAGTCGTTCATATCACTAGTTGCGAACCGGCCACCAGTCAACTGAACCATTGGCCTTAGGTCTGGTGGAATTACTGGTAATACACTCAAGCACATTGAGCTTGGTTTAATACCTGCAATTTCCATGCTTTCTAAAAGCCTCAAACGCTTCATTAACTTCTTCTTGCGTTGACCTTTGGCAGCTTCTGCTTCTTCTGATAGTTCTTTAATTAGTTCTTGTAAATCAATTTGATCAAGCAAGTCTTTTAAAGCTGTACCACCCATACCAACGTCGATAATATCTGCTAAATCTTCAGGCAAATTGTAGTAATCATTCTCACTAATTAGATTTAATTTAACCAGAGACTCTGCTTGAGCTTTAAAAGTCTCAAAGCCGAGAGCAATTTCTTCAAGTTCTTTTGTTTGCATTTCAGCCAAAGCCTTAACATTTGCATCATCTTTTTTAGATTCTGCTTCAAAGCGAATCTTGATAGCTTCTTGAGCGGCAGCAAATTCAGCCTCTTTGTCAGACAACATCTGATCGCGTTTTGCGGTATCAACTGATTTAACAATGTAACTTGCAAAGTAAGCAACACGTTCTAGATTTTTAACAGTTAAGCCAAGCAAAAGCCCGACAGCACTAGGTGTACCACGCAAAAACCATATATGCGCAACTGGGCTAGCTAATGAAATGTGCCCCATACGTTCACGCCGAACAATGCTTTTAGTTACTATTTCGCCGTTTTTATCAACAGCAGCCTCACGTGAACGTACTCCTTTGTATTTAGCATCGTGGGGGTTAATATCTTTAACTGGGCCAAAGATACGCTCACAAAACAAACCATCACGTTCAGGTTTTTGGGTTCTGTAGTTAATTGTTTCTGGCTTGGTTACTTCACCGTAAGACCAATCCATGATGTCATCTGAACTTGCAACTGCAAGACGTACTGCATCAAAATCTGAAATTGTTGGACCGTTAGAATAGCGTCTCATTATTTTGCCTCCTCTTTTGCTACTTCAGAAACCAGATCATCTGTTGCAATTGATGTTATTTCAGCTGGCATATGATCGTCAAGTTCAATCAAATCAAACTCATCAAGACCTTCTTCGGCAGTCATATCAACATCAGATACTTCTGGTGCTGGAACATCAATATCTGCTTGATGTACAGCTTCATCTTTTATGTTTTCGGCTAGTACATCTTCTGCATCAACCGCTTTATCTGACAGTATCAAGTCAACTTTTAAGCCAAGACCTTGCAACTCTTTAACAAGCACATTAAAGCTTTCTGGGACTTTTGGCCCAACAATTGGTGTGCTCTTAATTATTGATTCGTAGGCTTTTGAACGACCGTAAACATCATCTGACTTAATTGTTAACATTTCTTGTAAGGTATTTGCTGCACCGTAAGCTTCTAGTGCCCAAACTTCCATCTCACCAAATCTTTGGCCACCATTTTGAGCTTTACCCCCAAGTGGCTGTTGAGTAACCATAGTATATGGTCCTGTAGACCGAGCATGAATTTTGTCAACAATCATGTGATTTAACTTGATCATATACATACTACCTACAGTTGTACGTTCAGCGAAAGCTTCACCGGTACGACCGTCATAAAGTTGCTGCTTGCCATCTTCCGGTAGCCCTGCTTCTTTTAGAAGATCTTGGATTTTCTCAATTGGTACACCGTTAAAAGATGGCGATGCAACATGTAACCCGAGTGCACGTGCTGCCATACCAAGGTGAGTTTCAAACAATTGACCAATATTCATACGGCTAGGCACACCAAGCGGGTTAAGTAAAATGTCTACGGGTGTTCCATCTTCCATAAATGGCATATCTTCAACCGGTAAAACTCGGGCGATCACACCCTTGTTACCGTGACGACCACCTAATTTATCTCCAACCGCAATTTTACGCATTTGCGCCACAAAGACTTGAATTTGCATAATCACACCAGCTTTAAGCTCGTGGCCATTTTCTCGGCTGAAAACCTTAACGCCGACAACTTTACCGTGCTTACCGTTACTCATGCGTTGTGAGGTGTCACGCACGTCTTTAGCTTTCTCTCCAAAGATTGCTCGAAGCAAGCGTTCTTCGCTTGACAGTTCTTGTTCACCTTTAGGAGTGATTTTACCTACCAAGATGTCACCAGGATGCACATCTGCACCTATTCGGACAATTCCGTCATCGTCAAGGTGTCTTAAAGCTTCTTCTGATACATTAGGAATATCACGCGTTACGACTTCTGGGCCTAATTTTGTCTCCCGAACTTCTGTCATGTAATCTACTATGTGAATAGAAGTTAGAGTGTCATCCTCAACTATCTTGCGGGACACAATTATCGCGTCTTCAAAGTTATAGCCTGTCCAGGGCATAAATGCCGCCACCAAGTCTTTACCAAGAGCAAGTTCGCCATTATCAATTGACATACCTTCAACTAACGGGTCGCCAGCTTTGACTTTATCGCCACTACTTACAACTACTTTTTGGTTGATAGATGAACCCTCGTTACTACGTATAAAGTGTTGTGGGAAGTAAGAAACTTTACCAGCTTTTTTGTACTTAACAACAACTTCACTTGCTGAGGCGCTTAGTACTTCACCTTCTTCTTCAGCTTGAATTAATTGACCTGTATTACTAGCAACGATACCTTCTAAACCGGTACCAACAATAGGGCGCTTTGGTTGCACTAACGGCACAGCTTGACGCTGTTGGTTACTACCCATCAAACTTCGGTACACATAGTTTTTCTCGATAAACGGAATAAGCCCCGCGCTTGAACCAATAATTTGCCGTTTTGATGCATCCATGTGCGTAACATCATCAGCATCTACTTCACCAGATACTAATCGGTTACGAGCTGAAACACGATCGCTTGCAAAATAGCCGTCACTATCAATCTTTTCGCTAGAACCAGCAATTACAGCTTGTTCTTCTTCTGCAGCATCAAGATACACAACCTTACCAGTAACTTTAGCTTTAACTGGCCAAGTCACTTTACTTTTAATGGATTCTAGTTTTTTAGCATCATTTGCTGAAATTGTACTACCAGTTTTTACGATAACTTTACCGTTTTCGTCTTCTAGGTCAACGCTGGCAACATACCCAGCTGCGTCTTTCGCTGTTACTGCATTAATTACTTTGATATAAGGAGTCTCAACAAAACCATACTCGTTAATACGAGCATATAAACCTAGGTTTAATACCAAACCAATGTTTGCACCTTCTGGGGTCTCAACTGCACAAATTCGGCCGTAGTGAGTAGCGTGTGCATCACGAACTTCAAACCCGGCACGTTCACGGCTTAAACCACCAGGACCCATAGAACTTAAACGACGTTTGTGGGCTAACTCACTAAGTGGATTAATTTGGTCCATAAACTGTGACAATTGTGAGCTTGCAAAAAACTCACGAACCGCAGCTACAATTGGGCGAGCATTAATTAACTGACCAGGTGTTACAGTTTCAATCTCGCTCATACTCATGCGATCTTTTGTATTACGTTCCATACGTAACAAACCAATTCTAAACTGGCGCTGTACAAGTTCTCCGACCAATTTAACTCGGCGGTTAGCTAGTGAGTCGATATCATCTGGTAGTTCTTGTGCATTATTTAAACGAATAACTTCAGAGATAATGGCTGTTAGGTCTTCTATCCGCATTACACGGTTTTCAACTGTATTTGGAACATCAAGATTTAAGCGCTTATTGATTTTGTATCGCCCAACTCGGCTAAAATCAAAAAGATTAAAGTTATAGAACATGATTTCAATTAGGCCACGAGCGTTATCAACTGTTGCCAAATCACCTGGGCGCAGACGACGGTAAACCTCAATTAACGCCTCATTAGTACCTCGTGCTGGGTCTTTGTCTAATGTTGCATCAACATAGCTGGTCTTACCTTGGTCAACATGAGCAAATGCTTCTTTAATTTTAGCTTCTGTCAAACCAAGAGCACGTAGTAAAGTAGTAACTGCAATTTTACGCTTACGGTCAATTTTTACATAAATTGCACCATTGGCAGCTGTTTCGAACTCTAACCACGCACCTCGGCCAGGGATTACCTTGGCACCAAACAATTTGCCAGATGCATGCTGATCGGCTGTAAAGAATACGCCAGCAGATCGAATCAACTGACTAACCACTACTCGTTCTGCACCGTTGATAACAAAAGTACCGCGCGATGTCATCCATGGGTAATCACCAAGATAAATCTCTTGATCTTTTACCTCACCAGTAACTTTATTTGTTAAAACAACAGTTGCTTTAAGGGGTGCTTCAAAAGAAATGTTATTTTCTCGGGCTTCTTCCTCGGTTGTTTTAGGGTCTTCAAAGTGATAATCTTTAAAGCTTAATGATAATTTTGTGCCAGTATAGTCGTCAATTGGACTAATTTCGGCCAGTAATTCTCCTAGCCCTTCTTCTACAAACCACTGAAACGATTTGTTTTGATGATCTACTAAGTTTGGTAGATCAAGAATGTCATCTTTTTGTGTAAAGTACGTGCGTTTTTCAGGCGTAATGCCAGACGTTTTTGCCATAACGTTGGTTATTCTCCTTGATATTTGCCTTAAAAGTACTCTGTTTTTACAGTCAGACTCCCAAAAACTTACTGTAATTAACAGAGGTATAAAGCGTTAAATTGTTGATACTCGCGCGAAGATTCTAAGCTAGTTTGGGTTGCTACCTAGGGTACCAATAGCAAGCCCGCTTACCCTACTTCTTGTTAAACACAATACCATATTTGGTGATCATAAATCAAACATTTTAACAATTTTATATGCAAAGTTCACTTAAAATACACACCCAAACAATAAATATAACCCTAAACCCGAACTCTCCCTCGCTGATTAACAACCCCAACTCCTCCAGCTACA
>CAZSVQ010000040.1:0-653 GCA_964610345.1 uncultured Candidatus Saccharibacteria bacterium
TCAAGTTCTGTAACAATCTCATTCACAGTGAGTGCAACAGGTAAAAAAGTTACCGCTCTAGTGCAAGCTGCCAGTATGCAGTCTGTCGCCAGCATCGTTAAGCAACAAGGCTTAATTTTAATAGATGTTACACCAGATACTGGCAGTGGCAATGGCTTAATAAGCCGTATCACCAACCGTATCACCACCAAAGATAAAGTTTTGTTTTCCCGCCAACTTGCTACGCTTATTAATGCTGGCTTGCCACTAGTGCAATCCCTCCGTAACGTTTCTGGTCAAACCCAGAATAAAGCACTCCAAGCAATTATCGGCAATATTATTACAGACATAGAGGCGGGTAGCTCATTCTCTAAGGCGTTATCTAAATACCCTAGAGTTTTTAATGAGGTGTTTGTTAGCTTGGTTGCCGCAGGTGAAGCGTCAGGAACGCTAGACAAAGCTCTAGAACGTATAGCTAATCAGCAAGAAAAGGATGCAGAAATTATTAGTAAAATTCGCGGAGCCATGATTTATCCGGCTATCGTTATTGTTGTGATGATTGTAGTGGTTGGTTTTATGATCTTAACTGTCATGCCACAAGTAGAGAAGATATATGCTGATTTACCTGGCGCCAATTTGCCATTTATCACTGTTGCATTATTAGCAATTTCTAG
>CAZSVQ010000040.1:663-5595 GCA_964610345.1 uncultured Candidatus Saccharibacteria bacterium
TCTAGGTTCGCCACCAAGTATTGGTGGTTGGTTTTAATCGCTCTAGGCTTGATTATATTCTTTACAACTCGTTGGGCGCGGACCATGGGCGGCAAAGAGGCGATAGATAAGGCTAAAATGAAGGCACCAGTCTTTGGTAAATTATTTACTAAAGTTTATATGGCCCGGTTTTCGCGTACTGGCACCACTCTAGTAGCCAGCGGTGTGCCACTTATTCAGATGTTAGAAATTGTCGCTCGTGCGGTAGATAACGTCCATGTTGAACGCTCTATTAAAAAGGCGATAGAGAAAGTCAAAGGCGGTAAATCATTGTCAGATTCTTTAAAGGGTGACCCAAACTTTACAACCCTTGTGCCAGATATGATTCATATAGGTGAAGAATCCGGCTCGCTAGAAGACATGCTTGCCAAAACAGCCGATTATTACGAAAAAGAGGTAGATAACGAAATCAAGACCATTTCAACCATTATCGAGCCAATTTTAATGGTATTACTCGGTATAGTTGCCTTTACAATTGTTGCCGCAGTATTATTACCGGTTTACGGCCTTGTTAACCAAACCAATATTGTTTAAACAAACTGTGCATAACTACTTGATTTTTATTTAACATAAGCTTAATATCTTAATCATAAGCAATAAGCTTTAAAACACCATAAGGGGGAAACAATGTTACAAAAATATAAAACTAAAAGAGAAGAAGGCTTTACTATAATAGAAGTCTTGATTGTGCTTGCAATCGCTGGTTTAATCATCTTGATTGTATTCTTGGCAGTGCCAGCATTACAACGTAACTCACGTAACACTCAACGAAAGAATGACGCAGCTGCTATTGCTAGCGCAGCTCAAAACGTAGTTAACAATACTAATGGTAATCTACCTAACCAAGTTTCATCTGGCGACGGTGCTACTGCTGATGAAAATGTAGTTAGTATTGGTTGGGAAAAATCTTCCGGTAATGTTGTTGCTGAAACTGCCAAATTAGGCTTATATCGCTCAGGCGCAACAGCTTCTTGGGGTACTCAAGCTGGCGGAATATTTATTGTAGCAAACCCAACTTCAGTGCCTACTGTAAATCCTGGTGCTGTTGGGTCTGAATCTGCAACAAGTGTGAGTAGGGAGTCTGTAACAATTGTTACAGGGTATAAATGCGACACTTCAAATACTGGTCTCGATTCTGCAAGATCACCACGATCTATATCTATAATTTACGTCGTAGAAGCAGCTAATGGTAATGGCGCAATACAATGCACGAGCTAAGAGGACAGTCCTCCTAAAACCAAAAAAGATTGTGTAGTATTTACGGCTAGGGTATCATCATGATATGCCTAGCCGTAATGCTTTAAAGATAGATGTTGCCGACAGCTATTATCACATTTACGCACGTGGTCATAGCCGTGCCAAGATCTTCTTGGATGAAGCAGATTACAAATATTTTATAAAACTATTCCAACGTTATCTTTCAAAAGAACCATCACAAAATAAACAAGGTAACATATACCCACATTTGTATAAAAAATTAGAATTACTCTGTTACTGCTTGATGGAAAACCACTTTCACTTACTTATTTACCAAAAAGACGAAGGCGCTATGACACTACTGATGAGGGGAATAATGGCTAGCTACTCTCGTTACTTTAACCACAAGTACAATAAAAGTGGGGCATTGTTTGAGTCACGATATAAAGCGTCCATGATAAGTGAGCAAAGTTACCTAGAGCACATTTCGCGTTATATTCATTTGAACCGTAAACAGTGGCAAGATAGTGAATACTCAAGCATTAAGTATTATTTAACAGATCAAAAAGAAGATTGGCTAAATCCAAATAAAATTCTGGGATTATTTAATAACAGAGAAGAGTATCGTCAGTTTGTAGCAGACTACCAAGAAAACCAAAACATGCTAGATGAGCTAAAATACGAGCTCGCAAACAATATTACACCATAAAAACCCACTTTTAGAGGTACGTCCTCTAAAAGAGCGGAAGTCAGGTATTATATATGTAAATGGTATTGGTTATTTTTATTTTTGGATTGATTTTCGGGAGTTTTATTAATGCTTTGGTATGGCGAGTCCATGCAAAGCGTAAGTGGTGGGGTAGTGAACGCTCAATTTGCCCTCGCTGTAAACATGTTTTAAGTGCCAAAAATTTAGTACCGGTGTTGAGCTGGGTTAGCCTAAAAGGTAGGTGCCGTTACTGCAAAAAACCAATCTCGGTTCAGTATCCGTTAGTAGAACTTTTTACAGCTGGTTTGTTTGCGTTTTCGTACATTTTTTGGCCAGTTGCCTTCACGCCAATTATAATCGCAGCATTCGTGGTCTGGCTGTTTATTTTAATATTACTTGTCGCACTTTTTGTATACGACATAAAGTGGTTTAAATTACCAAACATTATGGTGGCAACACTTACGGTGGCTACTGTAATGTTTGTATTTTTATACAACGTACCGTTCAACGCTGTCACTTTATTAACGGCAATAGCTGGAGGGGTGGTATTTTTTGGATTGTTTTGGGGGATATTCCGAATATCTGGTGGAAACTGGATTGGCGGTGGCGATGTCAAAATGGCCTTTGCGCTAGGGTTGATTGTTGGGTCCGTTCAAAAAGTTCTTTTGACAATCTTTATAGCATCACTTATAGGCATAGCCTTTTCTTTGCCATCGCTAGCCAATAAAAAACTTGATATGAAATCTAAAATTCCATTTGGGCCATGTCTGATTTTGGCTACAATATTAGTATTTTTATTTGGTCAACAAATTATTGATTGGTATGTGCGTAAAATACTGTACGTTTAAAACAACGCTTATGCTATAATTTGGCTATGATTCACGACCTTCGTCGTCACACTAGTGGTTTCACTATATTAGAAACAATAATTGTACTAACAGTAACAATCGCTTTGCTTGGTAGTACACTGGTACTATTTCAGCAAAGGGTCCCACGTACCCAGTTTATTAAGGCTGTTAATGAGCTAAATACACAAATTACCGATGTTGCAAGTCAAGTTGCAGCCGGTAATTACCCAACTTCGAACAATTTTAGCTGTGATGTTGATGTCAATGGTGTTCCAGTGCTTAACCCTGGTACTTCAGAGCAAGGTACAAATCAAAATTGTATTTTTGTTGGCCAAGCAATAAAGTTTGGCAAAGCTAGCGCTGTTACTTGTACTAATCCAGGTGTGGAATGTGATGATCTAAAGGTGTTTACAATTTTTGGCAACCGCACAGGTGACGATCTTGTTGGTGCGAAGCCTCAAATTAGCAGTGTTTATGCTAATCAAAGTTATAAAAATGGCTTTGGCTTAAGCGTAACTAAAATTAAACCTAATAATGCCTCAGCAGACGTCTATTCTGGTGTGGCATATACATTGTCTTTTGGTTCTGGTGAGGTAGCTGGCAACCGCATAGGGCCGTCTCAGGTAGCAATTAATCCTATATTAGGAAGTGTTAATGATACTGAATCCACATTTGTGAGCAATTTTGGACCTGCAAGTTTACAGACTGCACCTTCACAAGGCATACTAGTTTGTCTTAAAAGTGGCACAACAGATCAGCGTGCAGTTATAATTTTGGGCGCTGATGGAAACCCAAGTAGTGTTGAAATGGTTATTGTTAACAATACAGAATGGGGTAGTACTTACGGATGTTTATAAAAGCTATTAAAAACCAAAGAGGCGATACAATAATAGAAGTGATGATTGCACTATCGGTTTTAATGGTTATTATTGTTGGTGGATACTCAATTGCTACTCGTAGCTTAAACGGTGTGCGTATTGCCCAAGAACGTAGTGAAGCTTCAAAGATTGCCGAGGGTCAGCTAGAAGCAATAAACGAACGCATTGCTGCCGCTGGTGGTAACTTTAGTGTTGTACGTGATAATTCTTCCCCTAGGGGTAATTTTGCTAGAAATGATTTTTGCGTTAATGATTTTGGCAACGCAGTTGACGGATCTGACGCTGCCTGTACAGTCAGTAATTTATACCACATTAAAATAGATACAGATGACACAGCAGTAATAGATTCTGCCACTAATCAAAAAAATTATAAATATAGTGTAGTGGTCACTTGGGATAAATCTGGTGGCGGCACTCAAGAACGCGTCGAAATGGTGGGAAGGTTTGTATTAAAATGAGTAACTTAAAGACGGATCAAAATGCTTTTACTATTATAGAACTTTTAATTGCATCTGCTGTGTTTACGGTTGTGATTTTGGGGGCAAGTGTAGCAATCGTGCAGATGGGCCGGCTTTATTATAAAGGTATTTTAACCTCAAAAACTCAAACTGCTACCAGGGCGCTAATAGAGTCTATTTCTAGACCAATTCAGTACGATGGCAGCGATGTTGGTAAGATTAGTGGCCCTGATAATAAATTATGTGTTGGCACAGACCGTTACACGTACCAGTTAAATGTACAGAAAACTACAGCAAACCACGTAATAGTTAAAGATAAAATTAGTACGCCGAGTAATTGCGGCACAAGTCCTCCTTCATCAGACCAAAAAGATATGTTAGGTAATGGCATGCGTATAACAAAATTAGATGTAAACCAAGTTCCATCAATACCAAAACTTTATAATGTCGAAGTTACAGTAATTTATGGCGAAGATGACGACATTGACCTAACAGCTTCTCCTGAACCTGTTTGTAAAAGTGACCCAAGTAGTAGCCAGTGGTGTAGCAAAGTAACTTATAAAACAAAAGTATTTGTACGTAGGTAAAAATAAGGTATCATATATGCATAAGCGGGAACAAATGGAACCTAAAAAGTTAAACAACAACCAAAGTGGACTTGTATCAGTTACTGTAACAATTGTCATCATGATTGTTGTTACTTTAATTGTAAGTAGTTTCGCGTTAATAGTCAGGCGCGAGCAACGTCGTGCGTTAGATCGTCAGTTAAGTGACCAAGCTTACCATGCAGCAGAGGCCGGTAT
>CAZSVQ010000040.1:5623-5877 GCA_964610345.1 uncultured Candidatus Saccharibacteria bacterium
AAGCCGCACTAACTGCTTCCGATACTAGCGCAATTTTAGATGGTGGCGTAAATAATTGTACTGGCTCGGATTCTTTTTTAGAAAAAGTTAATGCTACTGCCACACCCAACCCAAGGCAATATACAGGTAATGTATCTGAAAACGTAAGTTATTCCTGTGTTTTAATTGATAAAACCGTAAGTAGCTGGAGCACTACCAGCGTAGCCGTAGAAGACGGAGCAATTACTGTACCGGTACAAACCACCGATCCGATT
>CAZSVQ010000041.1:0-1856 GCA_964610345.1 uncultured Candidatus Saccharibacteria bacterium
AATGAAAAGTACAGTTGGACCAGCCCAAGTAACAACCGTTGAGGATAAAATTGCTGGTAACCTAACCTTCAGTCAGATGCTACTCATGACAACACCAGTATTTGTGTCTGGTGTTATCTTCGCATTCCTGCCACCATTTATGAACTTGAGTGGCTACAAGTTGATGATAGTAGTATCAATTGCGGTGATCTGCTTGACGCTGGCGGTACGTGTTAAGGGGCGTATCGTCTTATCTTGGATTATGATTTTAGGTAGGTATAATTCTCGACCTCGCTACTATATTTATGACAAGAATAACCTGCATCTTCGCAGTGCTACTAATGAAAAAACCGAAGATACGCTAGGCCAGACTCACGCTAAGAAGGTGAGCATTAAACCACAGAAGATCAAACTGCCAATGAAAAAAATGGTTTGGGCCGAAGAAGTTGCAACAAACCCCAGTGCTCAGCTGGAATTCAAGACCACCAAGAAAGGAGACCTCCGTGTCTATATTCAGGAAATCAAATAACAAGACTAGTTCACGTAAGCAAATTCAGATAAAAGGCGTGAAAGACGGTATTTTACTCCTTCCGGGCAATAAGTATCGGGCAGTTTTAGAGTTATCATCAATTAACTTTGAACTTAAGAGTGAGGCCGAGCAAGATGCATTAATTGAAACCTATCAAAGTTTCTTAAACTCCTTGTCGACACCACTACAAATAGTTGTGCGAATACGAGAATTAGATATGGATAAGTACATCAATGATTTTCGGGCCAAACGAAAAACGGAGAAAAAGGCTGTATTTAAGGATGAGATAACGAACTACACCGAGTTTGTTGCGAAGCTCATTACCAAGAACAAAATACTATCACGACATTTTTATGTCGTCATTCCACTTGAATCAAAGGAGAAGAACTTCGATGTCATTAAGGAGCAGTTGGCATTAACGACAGATATTATCGCAAAAGGACTGGCTCGATTGGGGATGCATGCTAAGCAGCTGTCGAGCATAGAAATTCTGGATTTATTCTATAGCTTCTATTCACCTGAACTCGCCAAAGCCCAGCCGCTCAAAACTCAGACACTCAAACTACTGACGGAGAATTATATATGAAACTGCCAAACCTAGATCTTTCTAAGCTTGCCAAGCCCGGCAGTACAGTTGCCGAGTGGCAGAAAAGACGCCAGGAGCGACCAAAACAATACGCCCTAGATTACGGACAACAAGACCCGATGGATATCATTTCCTACTCAGGACTTGAAGAGCAGGTTGGTCATGTGGTAATCGACGACATGTATATACGGACAATGTATATTTCTGGTTATCCTTTTGTTGCCAACTCAGGTTGGCTTAACTCGCTTATTAATTTCAATCACAACATTGATATTAGCTATCACATTGATCAGGTTGAGGCAACAACTGCACTACCCAAACTTCATCGTAAAATTACTGAGCTTGAATCTACCAAGCGAGCGATGATTAGATCCGGAAAGATTATAGGGCCGGAGATTACAGACCCTCTTGATTCGGCAACTGAACTACGCGATAAGATTCTTCGTGGCCAAGAAAAGTTATTTCAAGCATCTATTTATGTTGCTATTACCGCAAAGGATCTCAATGAGCTCAATAAAACAACTCGGCTGCTAGAAACTGCATTGTCGGCACGGTTATTTTATACGAAAGTTGCGCGTTACCAACAGGTTGAAGGTTTGCAATCAATACTACCGAGGGCCGAGGATGAGCTTAGTCAACGCAGAAACCTTGATAGTTCTTCAGTTGCTCTGACATTTCCATTTATGAGCTCTGAGCTAGTACAAGAGTCGGGGATTTTATATGGTATAAACAAATCAAATAACTCACTAGTTATTCTTGATC
>CAZSVQ010000041.1:1866-5708 GCA_964610345.1 uncultured Candidatus Saccharibacteria bacterium
AAATAACGCCAATTCAATTGTCTTTGCCCAAAGTGGTTCTGGAAAGAGCTACGCAACTAAAGTCGAAATACTGCGTCAGCTGATGCAGGGCACAAAAGTAATCGTGATAGATCCCGAGCGTGAATATAAACGACTTAGCGAATCAGTCGATGGAACGTATATTAAGTTATCTGCTAAAAGTAAGGAGAAGATCAATCCATTTGATCTAGCGACTACCAAACGAAATAGAAGTGATTTATCTGAGCACACCCAAGACTTAATTGAAGTCTTGTCACTCATGGCCGAAGGCCTAACTTCCCGCGAAAAGGCAGCTCTCGATAAAGCAATTCTAAAGATCTATAAGAATGCAAAATCGGCTATGCCGTTACTTGAAGACTTGTACACCGAGCTACATAGTCTTGGTCAGATAAAACTATGCGAACGGCTTGAGAAATATATCTCAGGCTCACTGTCGGAAGTGTTTAATTCACAGACAAATATAAAGCTGGATAACCGCCTGATTATCTTTGATATCAAGGACATGCCCGAGAGTTTGCGTCAGATCATGATGTTGATTATTGCAAACTTTGTACAAAATCAAGTTAAGGTTAATCCTCAAAAACGGCTACTTGTTATTGATGAAGGATGGTTACTACTAGAGCACGAGGAGTCCGCCCGCTTTGTAGCCGGCTTAGTTCGCCGTGCCCGTAAATACTACCTTGGCGTGTCAATCATCTCCCAGCAAGCCAATGATTTTCTTAAAAGTAATTATGGCCGGGCAATTGCTTCACAGAGTTCATTGCGTATTCTGATGAAACAGGATACTACAACGATTAAGAATGTAGTTAGCGAATTTCACCTAAGTGAGTACGAAGAGAATTTCTTACTAACCTGCGAACGTGGAGATGCGCTACTTATTGCTGATCAAAATCACGTCGCTGTTAAAGTCGTAGCGGCCGAAAAAGAACACCCGCTCATAACCACTAATCCAGCGGAGCTATATAGTGCATGAAATTCTTACTCTGGTTTGCTAGAAAATCGAGTGTTGAGCTAAAAATTGTTCTTATCACTCTATTTATTCTACTAAGCTTGCCGATTATTACCATTAGTATCCTATCGATCTCTGGCTTTGCGGCTGCGAGCCAAGTTTTAGCGTCTATTAACCCTGTTACTAAACTGGTTGAGATCTTTGATGCTAATGGGAATAAGGTCAGAGAACTAGAGCTTTCTACTGCTTGGCCAGCAACTGGCTATGTTTCTGACGAGTTCGGAACATTAGATCCATTTCGTCGGTTACTTGGGCTAAGCAGACATACGGGCATTGATATCGCCAATGAAAAAGGTCTAGTCGGTACGCCCGTCACTACCTTCTTGATAGGTATGGTAGTCATGGTTGATCCAATTGATGATACTGCATGTGGCAGGAGTGTCAAAGTCGATCATGGCAATGGTATTCAGTCGCTGTACTGCCACTTAGAAGCCCCAGCCGCTTCCATGAACCAGCCAGTGAAGCCAGGAGACCTAATCGGCTATATGGGAAGTACCGGTGCATCAACCGGCCCGCACTTGCACTTTCAGATAAATGTTTATGGAATACCCGTAAACCCAAGAACGTTTATGGTTGGAGTACCTAAAGGAACGTATTAACAATGGATAATAATCAAATAATTCAAATTCTTATAATTACTGCTCGCATTAGCGGTGCGGTAATAGCTGCGTTGGCTGTGTTATTTATTGTGCGCAAAATTTATTTGTTCTTACGCCTTCGCAAACGACCAACTACACTGCTTGAGTTAACACCACCAGCTCGGGGCGATAAAACACCCGAAGCTACCGGCCAACTTTTGCTCAGTATCTTCAGTTTACTTAGTGCTCAAACAATGTTAGAGAGGCTATTGGGGCGTAAAGATCTGATCTCTCTTGAGATTGTATCAACCCGAAGTGGCGGCATTCGATACCTCATTAACTGCCACGAAAAACACGCTCAAAATATTGAACAGCTCATAGCATCATACTTGCCAGAAGTAAAAGTGGCACGTGTCGATGATTATGTATCAAGTATAGACAAGAAACGATCTAGAATTTACGAGTTTAGGCAGAAAGCTCACTTCGCATATCCACTCAAAAGCTATGAACAACTAGAAGCTCATGATCCGATGGCTTACATCACCAATGCAATGACCAAACTAGGCGATCACGAACTACTAGCTTACCAGCTAATAGTTCAACCAACTGTGAGTCGTGAAGCAGATCTGCTAATCAAGAAAATCATGACAAACGATAACCTTATGCCAAAGCTTAGCCGAAGTTCTGTTCCAATGTTTACATTTATAACGCGATTTATTAACGCTGTTCTTTTCGGGGTGCTGGATACGGTAACCGATATATTTCACGGCAGTAGCCGAGAAACCTATGCTTCAAATCGACGAGACATTGAATACAAAAAGCAAGTTGCTAAAGGTATTAGGCCGATTAGGACACTATCGTATTTTGAACATGAGCAAGTTGAAGCTATTAGCGAGAAACTCCAACAACCGATGTTTCATGTCGATGTTCGTGTACTAATTAAAACTGATACTAAACAAGAAAGAGTATCTCGGCGCAAAAGTATTACTGCAGCACTCGGCTTGTACGCAACCCCAAAATACCAACGGCTTGTTATGCGTCATAGTAAACACTACTTATTGCAGTGGTACGAGCGTTTTAGCTTCAGCCTTCGTATGCCATCTTTTTTTGCGTCACACCGCAACCTGCTTGCAGTTTCAGAAGTATCTAGCCTCTACCATTTTCCACACACAGTAACTGCCAAGACGGAAAATGTTGTTAAGTCACTTAGTAGAACCTTGCCAGCACCAGTTTCTCTAAAAGGCCGTAATAAACTTGATGTTTTGATTGGCGAAAATATTCACCAAGGTACGGTAACTCCAATTGGGCTGACTGCAACTGAGCGAGAACGTCACGTCTATATTATTGGTGGTACCGGAAATGGTAAAACTACCATGATTATTTACCAGATTGTTCAAGATATAAGAAACGGCAAGGGAATTGCAGTCGTTGATCCGCATGGCGACCTAGCCGAGAAAATCTTAGAGTATATTCCAAAAGAACGTATTAAGGATGTCGTTTACATGAACCCGGACGACCTTAAGCACCCGATTGGCATGAATTTGCTTGAGCTGACTCCGGGTCTTACCGGTGATGATCTGCTTCGTGAAAAAGATATTGTTACTGAAGCTACAGTATCGGTGCTTAGAAAAATCTTTTCTGAAGATGACTCGGGTGGTCACCGAATTGAATATGTTTTGCGCAATGCAATTCAAACGGCGTTAACACTGGAAGATCCTACATTGTTTACAATTTTTAAGCTACTCAACGACGCCAAGTTCCGTCGCAAAGTTACAAATGAACTTGAAGATGAAAACCTACGGGATTTCTGGAAGAATGAGCTTGGTAAAGCTGGTGAGTTCCAAAGAGTTAAAATGGCCGCTGGAATTACAGCTAAGATTGGGCGATTCCTTTTTTCTGCATCTGCGCGTGCCGTACTTGAACAACCAAAATCAACCATCAACTTTGAGGATATTCTTGCAGATAGAAAAATACTAATTTGCAATTTTTCAAAAGGGTTGCTTGGCGATGATACCTCCACACTCTTTGGGACTACTGTGCTAGCTAAACTTCAAACAGCTTCACTAAGGCGGGCCCGTATAAAAGCGAATGATCGAACACCATTCTTTCTGTATGTAGATGAGTTTCAAAACTTTGCCACCATGAGCTTTGTGCAAATGTTGAGCGAAGCCAGAAAGTATAAGTTATTCTTGGTGATGGCAGAGCAGTCTACTAGTCAGCAAGACCAACAGCGCCTC
>CAZSVQ010000042.1:0-5543 GCA_964610345.1 uncultured Candidatus Saccharibacteria bacterium
TTTGACACTACCTACTTTAGCGGGTTGTTCCGTTTTAGTTTAGTGAACCAAATTATTCTGACTACCACTTTGGTATTAATGAGTATACGCAGTAACTTTAGTTTTAATAAAACTGGTTACTGTATGAATAGTCACTAAAATAATTTAATATGTAAATATTTCTTTAGCCTCGTGATAGCCTAGCCTAATACTGTCAGTTACCGAGCTAAGTAGTTCATTATCAGGATGATCAAGTCCATACGGCGTGAATGACATGCCAAATGGTGCAATAACATTTGTATGGTCGCTTACACAAAACAATCCCAGGGGTACAGATAAATTTCTTGCAAAATTGCCACATTGGCGTTGAACAAACTGGCCTGTTTTTAAGTGATCTGAGTAGTTTGAAATATCTTGCCAATCAATCGGGGAAACGTCCTTACTGCCAAGCAATAGAGAGCTGATGTTTCCGTGTCCGATAGTAATGATGTCGCTGACTGTCGGGTCTTGTAGAGTAAGTTCAAAATCATTTGAACTAGCGTTAAGTATTACATCTGTAGCATAATCCAAAGCAGATAACCTATCTGCTAGTGCTAAAGCTTCTTTGTAAAATACTTTTACGTCTTTTTTGCCTCTGCGGTATGATTTATCACCGACAATATCAATTACGGCAAATGAACAAAATATCGCAACTCGCCCAATATCTCTCGGTACGCTAAAAAATTTTTCATGACGAAGATAATCCCACTTATCGAGTGCTTTTTTATAATTTTGTTTATCACCGGCCATTGTATCTAAATATATATAGCTGAATTTGAAAAATTGGTGGAGCTGCCGGGTACTGCCCCCGGGTCCGTTGGATTATCTTGATTAGTCGTCTACAGGTTTAGTCTATTTGAAAAATCTTTGACATTTTGTCTCGGTAATAGACAAAAAAACAAAAAGTCGCAACTCATAAATCTTAGCTTATGTAATGAGCAGTAACATAAGAGCGTCCAGAAGATATGGCGCACATTAGCACTATCTGGCGTCGCACTAGGTACGGTTGAGGCAATTAAGCTACAACTGGTACAGTGGCAAGCTGACGTGCACCAAGTACACGATCAACCATAGCTGTTAGTGAATTTTTTGCATCTATTCTGATGTACCTATAACGCTGATAAGCGACCTGCTGATCTAACTGATAAAGTCCGACGTCGAGCTTAAAATTCAGCCCCATCAGATAGTATTATACTGTAAATACTTAAAATTATCAATATACTTGAGCTTGGCGCCGTAAAGGCATAAACTAATGAAGCAGATGTTACAAAAACCAAAAGCACTAGTTAAAGCTGTCTTTAGTACACCTAAATTTGAGTTGACAACAGAAGATGTTAAACAAGCTAGAAAATACATTGCCGACTATTGGCAAAAATTAGAGCGTTTTCACCCTAAGGATGATGAAACTTTGTTAGGGTTACCTCGACCATATTTAGTGCCAGCCTATGAAGAGGGCCATGCTTTTGACTTTAACGAAATGTATTACTGGGATAGTTATTTCATGGTACAGGGCATGCTTGATGTTAGCCATAAAGAGTTAGTGATGGGAATGCTGGAAAATCTGATTGCCATGCAAAAACGATTTAAAGTTATCCCTAACGCGTCAAGAACTTATTTAATGGGGCGCTCTCAACCACCATTTTTAACTAGCTTTATATTAGACATTCACAAAACTTATAATCTTGATGCGCAATGGCTTATCGAGGCTATGAAAAGCGCCGAAAGCGAGTATGAGACAGTTTGGATGGGCGTAAAAAAACCTAATGAACGTCAAATTTATGCCGGGCTAAGCCGATATTACGATATTAATTACTTAAATGATTTAGCTGAAGCTGAAAGTGGCTGGGATATGACGCCAAGGTTTGGCCGAAAAGCCCTAAATTATTTACCTGTAGATTTAAATTGTTTGCTTTATAAATACGAGACAGATTTTATGTCAGTCGCTAAATTAATTGGAGATTATGAGCAGGCTAAAAAGTGGGAAAAACGGGCTAGAATTAGAAAACATACTATGGATAGTTTAATGTGGAACGAAATGCGTGGTTTTTATTATGATTATGACTTTAAGCGCGAGAAGCGTGGAAGTGTTGCGTCTTTGGCGGGTTTGTTCCCGTTATGGGTAGGAATGGTTGATGATGCTAGGGCGTCAAAATTGGTTAAGGCATTACGTAAGTTTGAAGAAAAGGGTGGATTGTCTACAACTGAAGCACCAACTATTCCGATTAATCAAATTGTACCAGGCACAATGCCAACTCAGTGGGCTCACCCAAATGGTTGGGCACCGTTACAGTTTATTGTTATTCAGGGGCTGGAGCGCTACGGGTATCATGAAGATGCCGAGCGCATTGCTTTAAAATGGCTTAAAACTAATCTTGATTGGTTCAACGAAAATGGTGTGTTTTTAGAAAAATATAATGTAGTTGACCCAAGCAAACCACCAGCTAAAGGCTTATATCCATCGCAAACTGGGTTTGGTTGGACTAACGCGGTTTTTGAACGCCTTTGCCAGGAATATATAGATGAACAATGATTTACCTTGTAAGGATAAAATAACATTTGAAACTAAAGCGCAGGCGAATGCTGCTGGGCTATTAGCAGAGCATCAGCATGGCACAAAACTTAAAAGCTATTTATGTAAGTATTGTACAATGTGGCACCTAGCATCAAAATAAGAATAGTATAATGTAATGGAAGTATGAGCAAAAATATAGAAAAATTAGAACAGCTTATAATGGAAGACCGGTATGTTTATGACCCTCCAAATGTTCACCATGAATTAGCTGGTGGTGGTCATGGCAGAAAGTTGGCGTTAAAAGAAATTGATGAGAGTAGTAATCTATATAGATTGATGATAAATACAGAGGTTGAATTTATTGATGACAACTACAATCCGTTGCCAGATGTTGTAATGGGCATGGCTAATAGTGCTAATAGAATTGCTTGTGATGTTGCGGCTGAATTCGACAATGTAGTTGCTCTAAAAACACAGAAGGATGAACTTAATCGAGTAATACCAACTTATGCGGCGAGTGTAGCCCTTAAGAAATTAAAACCAAGTTTTATTTTAATAATTGAAGATGTAGGTACAACCGGAAAAACGGTTGCAAAATTTGCCGATATATTAGAAACAGAATTTAAAATACCAAAATTAGAGGTATTGTTTACATGGCAACGTCAAGCAGAGTTACCGCTTTTAGATAAAAGAAATATTCCACATAGCGCAGTTATAAAGCACCCCCTTAGGACTTATAAAGACAAAGCAGATTGCATGTCAGACCCAGAAGGTTTTTGCGCACAAGGCGTTGAACTTATATATCGAAAGAATAATTCTAGATAAATATGATAAAATATTCATAATATGGGTTCGCAATCATCCAAAATAACTCAAAAAATGATGCCCCACTAGGGCTTTTCTTTTTATTTCTATATTTTAAAAGCAAATTTTAACAGGATATTTATATGAATTATTACATTACAACATCAATTCCATATGCCAATGGCGAGCCTCACCTCGGCCATGCTATGGAATTTATCTATGCTGATGTGTTAGCACGGACTGCTAGGCTCCGTAAAACACCAACTATTTATACAACAGGAACAGATGAGCACGGCACAAAAATTGCCGAGAAGGCTCAAGAACTTGGCTTAACTCCCAAACAATTAGTTGACCAAAATAGTCAAAAATTTAGAGAATTACAACATGCACTTAACATTAGCAACGATCGATTTATTCGTACTACTGATGATGGTCATATCAAGCGAGCCCAAATCGCCTGGAATAACTTAAAAGAAGATATATATAAGGGTAATTACGAAGGTTGGTATTGTGTCGGACACGAAGAGTATTTTACCGAGCAATTAGTAAAAGAAAACAACGGCACCTGCCCAGACCATGCTAAACCGTATGTCCGATTAAAGGAAGAAAATTACTTTTTTAAGCTGAGTAAATATGCTAGCAAAATTCGCGAAGCTATTGTTGCCAGAGAGTTTGAAATATTACCTGAAACTCGCCGTAACGAAATCTTAAACGTTATTAACGAAGGCTTAGAAGACATTAGCGTTTCGCGCCCTAAAGACAAGATTGACTGGGGAATACCTGTCCCTGGTGATGATTCTCATGTGATGTATGTTTGGTTTGATGCGCTATTAAATTATATTACCGTACTTGGCTACCCTGAGCATGAAGATTTTAAAGATTTTTGGCCAGCAAATGTGCAAATAATTGGTAAAGATATATTACGGCATCATGCTGGAGTTTGGCCGGGTATTTTGTTGGGGCTTGGCTTACCACTGCCGAAATTACTATATGTACATGGATTTATAACAGTTGATAATAAAAAAATGAGCAAGAGTCTAGGCAATTATGTAACGCCAAAAGAAGTTTTAGCTAAATATGATGCAGATGTATTCCGTTACTTTTTTATGAGACATATCCCAAGTTATGGGGATGGTGATTTTTCTTGGAAACGACTCGAAGAAGTTTACAACAATGAGCTTGCTAATGAACTCGGTAATGCTGTCCAACGTACAGCCGCCATGATTACGCGTTATGAAGAAGGGGTTTTGGGAGAAATTCCAGAAACTGGCCACGATACTGCAACCTACACTCAAGCTTTGCAAGGGTGCCGTTTTGATAAAGCCCTAGAAGAGGTTTGGGAGCGGGTCAGGGGGCTAAATAAATATATAGAAGAGCAAAAGCCATGGGAAATCGCTAAAACTAAAGATAAAGTACATTTACGTAATGTACTTGCCTACCAGGTGGCAAGTTTGCTCCAAATTGCCGATTTGCTAGAGCCGTTTATGCCAAGCACCGCTGTTAAAATTAGACACGTATTTGGCGAGGGAGTGATCCGCCCAATAGAAGGTACGTTATTCCCAAAGCACATCCAAAAATAGTTGTTTAAGTTGCAAAAAATCATTTCAAAAATAACCACAACTACTATACAATTAATACTAATTAATTGAGTAGGTTGTGAAACATATTGGGGTAAATATAAAAAAACAAATAGCCAAGCTTCCTCTCCCTTTCTGGCTCTCTTTTTATATCTTCCTTATTCTACTAGTAGTGCCAACCCTAGCTTACTTAGGTAGCTTTGGTAAAGCCGCTCCAGGAACACTAACAACTACAATCAATCAAAAGTCTGGCACTAATGATCCTAATCCATCCTACACATCTGTCTTTACTGTTCAGTTCAATGAAGCCATAGACCAAACTACCTTCACAGACTCAGACATAACCCTAGGTGGTACAGCCCCAGGTCAAGTAGTCCAATCTATCACCGAAGCTGGAACATTCAACAAAACAACTTATGAAGTACGTATTCAAGCCACCAGTACCGGAACCATAACTCCAACCATAGGACAAGAACTAATCTCTGCCCAGAACGGAGCTAGTGGGACGAATCAAGCTAGTACTAGTAGTGATGGTTCGGTTACTTACAGCGGGGAGTGGGCACCGGGAGAGTTTGTTACTACTTGGAAGACAGATAATCCAGGCGTGAGTGGATCAAATCAAATTACAATTC
>CAZSVQ010000043.1:0-5269 GCA_964610345.1 uncultured Candidatus Saccharibacteria bacterium
TTAGACATAACCATTCCACGAGCAAAAGTGTCCACGATGTAGTGAGTAAGTGCAAACAGATTGCAAACCGGTGTAATTTTTGATAGAATTTGATGGTCTTATAGGCAAAAACGCGGGCTCGTGGTGTAGAGGCCTAACATGCCTCCCTGTCACGGAGGAGATCGCCGGTTCGAATCCGGTCGGGCCCGCCAAATTAAGAAATCACCTGTTGTAGGTGGTTTTTTTGTGCTAAATTTTTGGTTTTGATGATAAATGCCAGCCAGAACAAACTGGGCATTTATATACCCGGCGTGGTTTACCTAATAATTTACTAGAATTAATCTTCTTAATTGCATTTTGAGCAGATGCATCACTTGTGTATCGGGTTTTCTTTTTGCAATTTGCCTTTTCTTTGTCGCTTGCCATATCTTTAGTCTAGCATGTAGACCCTCTATATCCCCTCACGGAAGCAAGCAAGACCTATCCTCATCCTTCTTTTCATGCCCACCAAGAAAAAACCAAAGTAAGTGACAGACTGCTAAGGAAACTAGAAGAAAGAGCTTTTCAGCCTAGCGGGCTGAAATTATCAATTGTCTGTGACTCTGTCTTAACCTGAATGGAAGCTGTAGGAATAAGACTTACTTGGGCATGAGGTCTGCTTAAGGTAAAAAGTAAAACATCCCCTGTCGCCAGAGGATGCTTTTAGTATGTTCCGTTTTTTGGTATTTAGCCTTGGCGGAATGATGAATTACGGTTAAAACCACCGCTTCGGGGCTTGTCTTCGCGAGGACGTGCCTCGTTTACAACAATTTTACGCCCACCTAGGTCACTACCATCAAGAGCTTTGATTGCAGCTTGAGCTTCATCTGCAGATTCAAATTCAACAAAACCAAAACCTTTTGATCGGCCGGTTTCGCGGTCTGAAATCACACTAGCAGATGTAACTGTACCATGAGCTGCAAACAATTCTTGTAGCTCTTGGTCTGTAGTTGAGTAGGGTAATCCCCCTACGTATAACTTACTTGCCATTTTATTCTCCGTAAGTTTGCATATGCGCAAACTACTTTCTTATTTTTAAATCCGGTCGACCTCTCTTAACGCACACACTACTTACAATGGCTCGTAAGAATCCCGTGCCATTACCATACACTACTTCTGTTAAAAATGCTAGTTATTTGGTGCTGGGGCATCGTTTGCCACAGGTTCAGGCAGTGCAATGTAGGTACGAGTTGGAATCTTTTCTTTGCTATCATTTAAAAAGTCATTTATATCTTTAAAATTAAATACAATGTGCGCCACTTTAGCTTTACCACCCTCTTGCATCTCTAGTAATTTATAAATCTCCAGGCCTGTACCAGTATTTACTAATTCTGAAGTTTGACCAGGCTGAAGTTTAAATATAGCGTCGATTGTTTGAGGTGAAATACCTCGATTAGATTTTTCAATGACAAAAGCATATTCACCACCATTATCTTTAGTTGCGACATCATCTGAGTACCTTTTTGCCGCATCGGCAAAATCTACGCCAGATTTAATCTCTGCTAGCGCTGCATCTGCCCTGCCCTTAGTATCTTTGTCTAGTTCAAGTAAGACCTTTTGTTCAAGTAATTGACTCTTTAGTCGTCGTTTAAGATCGGTTTTTGACCAGCCCCAATATTCACGCAAAACATCTTCAAGCACCTCATTACTGTTACCCAACTTTGCCTGGTTACTCATTAGGGTTATTTGATCATCTACTTCTGAATCGCTAACCGTAATATTCTTTTCTTTTGCTATTCGCTTAATATATGTTTCGTTAATTACATTTTCAAGCGCAAGACGCTTAAACTCTGTTAGCTGTTGCTTGCTTGACTCAGAGTTAATGTCTAGTTTTTGTTGATTTTCATAGTAGTGTTGGTTGCGACGTACTTCAAACAAGTAATTTTCGTAAGCGATAAAACGCCCACCTTGGCGTGCAATCGGGAATGGAATAACCTGAGTTGCCTTATACAAAAAAGTTGAGGTTGACTGGAACCGATACAAAGCCAAGATAGAGTAAGTAAAGAACGCCACGAAAGCTACAATTACAATACTGATAGTTAAGATAACAATTTTATGTTTAGAGTGTTGCAACGGATAAATATACTTGCGTGCGCTTGATAATACCTCTTCACGATGTTCGGCTACCGTTTCATTGGTTATTCGTGGCATTGCAGTTGATGGTATTGCCTCTTGTTTCTTCTTTAAACGTGGTCTTTTAAATTTCTTCGATAGCTTCTTCATTATTGCCCTTCTGTTGTTGTAATTCTTCTGGATCCATTACCTCTGCTTCTATACCCTCGGCTCGTAAAATCTCTGATATTTTACGAATCACTTCTGCAGGGTGATGAACTTCGTGAACAACTAAATCCCCCATATAAGTTTGTATCATTATTGTACCAAATCCTAGCAAAGTTGCCTGCACGCCTTTTATTTCGTAGTTAGTAGATTGTATTTTACTTAGCCCGATATCCACTACCGATTTGTTGAAAAATCCCTTCTGTGTAATCTGAATAAACCGTTGATTAGTGACGATAAAAACACTATACCAATAGACTATCCACGATGGCACAAACAATAATACAGCCAAAATAAAACCGCCGGCTAGTCCTCCATAAAAATATGATAATTCTGGCTTTATTAATGCTGGTATGGTTCCGGCCAAAATTGCCAACATTGATATAACCAACCCTTTGCGCATAACTACTGGATGTTTTCTGAACAAAAACAGCACCTCTTCATCGTCAAACTGATCGGCAAAATCTTTCTTAATTTTTAGGGCTTTTGCTTTTTGAGCCATAAACCTATTTTACATTATTTGCTAAGTTTTAAGATCAATAATTTTTAGGAAGTAACCATGGAATACTTTTATTAAACTTGGTATCCCCACTACGATTCGAACGTAGATCTGCTCCTTAGGACGGAGTTATTCTATCCATTGAACTATGGGGACATAAAATCGGCCATTTGCAATTATAACCGATTTGCATAATTTAAGCTTGAGTTAGGTTTTCGTGGACGGTTTTATATTCAAATAATTCTTCTTTGTCAAACCACATGCTAATTTCTTGCTTAGCTTCTTCAACAGAGCCAGACGCATGAACAATATTTGCTGCACCCTTCTTTTGTAATGATGCCCTGCCTAAACTTAGGTGAGCATAATCACCCCTAATTGTCCCAGGAGCAGAATCTTTTGGCCCCGTACTGCCTACCATTTTACGGACAATTTCTACTGCGTGGCCACCTTCTAAGACAATAGCCACGACCGGTGCACTTTGCATAAATTTACGAGTAGCATCCACAATCATTTCGCCAATCTCTTCTACAGTTTCGCTATATTCTACGCCGTAATTATCCCAATCTTCTTTAGTTTTATTGCCAACTATTGGAATAAGATCGTCTGGATAATGCTTCCTAAGTAGTTCCATTTCTGGAATCATCATCTTCATTCCAATAATCTTTAAACCTGCTCTTTCAAATCGAGTAATAATTTCTCCAGTTATTGCACGCTGAATTGTGTCTGGTTTAAGAATTATTAAAGTTTGTTCCATAAATACCCTTTCTAATTTATTATGATATTGTACCAATAATATCGTCCATAGACTACAAATAAATGTCGTACAATATAAATTATGAAGTTTGTTAAAGCAAAAGTTGAATTTTTAGAATACCTAGAGATTGAACAAGGGCGCTCACAAAAAACTATTCGCAATTATGATCATTACCTTACTCGTTTAGAAGATTTTGGCGGTGATATTAACGTTACTGACATAGACCAAGAATTTATACGTAAATGGAGATTATGGCTGAACCGTCTTGGCACAAATATTAGTGATGAACTACAAAAAAGCACCATGAACTATCATTTAATTGCTCTGCGGAGTTTTTTAAAATGGTGCTCAAAGCGTGACATTAATGCTCTGCCAGCAGATAAAATAGAGCTTGCAAAAACAAATCGTAAGCAAGTAACTTTTTTATCTGCAGAAGAATTGAACAATTTGTTTATTCAGCCTAAGGTAGGTACTTTACAGGGGTTACGCGATCGCTCAATATTAGAATTACTTTTTAGTAGTGGGCTGAGGGTATCCGAGCTAACAGGCTTAAATAAAGAACACATAAATTTAAATAAACGTGAGTTCACTGTGCGCGGTAAAGGCCAAAAAGACAGACCAATATTCATCAGTCCAACATCTGCCGAATGGCTAAAAAAATATATTGATAAACGTAACGACACCATACCTGCCCTATTTATTGGGCACACCAATAAAAAATCAACTGAGGACAGATCTGGCGACTATAGACGCTTAACGCCACGGAGTATTCAGCGCATGGTTGCACGTTACGCGCTATTGGCTGGAATCACCAAGCATGTTTCACCACACACCTTAAGACATAGCTTTGCAACAGACTTACTGATGAACGGAGCGGACTTGCGCAGTGTTCAAGCTCTGCTTGGCCACAGCAATATCGCAACTACCCAAATTTATACCCATGTCACCGACCCACACCTTAAAAAAATCCACGAACAATTTCATTCTAAATAGTCGAAAGCTAGAATTATATAAAAAATATATCACTTGTTCAATTAATTAAGGTGTTGTGCAAGTTTGGTTTGCAGAAAATGGCGTTGGAATTACATCCCATTTTTTACAAATACTATCAGTGGTCGACAACGCAGCGCCTGGGAACAAGCCTCCGTATGGAGCGCTTGAACTACTAGAATTACTCCTAAGCTCTAGGGCTTCACTAATGGGTACTCTAACGCGAATGCGCCGTAGTACATCGGCTGCTTTGCCGGTTACATCTATCTCTGCTTGAGCGTTATTAAAATCTAGCTGAGTGTTAGCAACACCGCCAACGGTACCGTAAGCCTGCATGTCAATTTTTGCTGTCTTATATAAAGGTTGTATTACTACGTAATTTTTTGTTCCACTAAGTCCGTTAATGTCTACATTGCAGAAATATGGGCTAGGACTGGTTGTGTTGCCTGCATTACATTTGCCGTTTACAAATACTCCTTGTCCTGGTGCGTATTGATTATTTGCAACATAGTCTATTTGACCAGCATTACCAGGGCTGCTATCAACAATTGGAGTCAAAAACATAGTATGAGCCTTCCCTTTTAAAGAATCTCTGGTTTCTGATCCACTAAATGGAAAGATTGTAACCCTTAACATCGGTGAATCGTACGAGCTGCCATTTTGCGGCCTATCAAAACCAGTGGCAAATGATGTCGAATTATCCGCTCCTTGCCAACTAATGCGTAATTTTG
>CAZSVQ010000044.1:0-2041 GCA_964610345.1 uncultured Candidatus Saccharibacteria bacterium
TAGCAGTTATGCCAATAGTTGGTCAAGCATTTCTGGAAGTTAATATAACTATTGGTGGAACAAGTATCTTGATTTTGGTTGCAGTAGCACTTGAGACTTTGCGTAAGCTTGAGTCGCAGGCATTAATGTTGACTTACGATCAATATGAACAACCGGACTTTTTATATGAAGCCAGTACACCAGCCGAAGCCGGGACAGGTGGTAGACGTCTTAGATTTATACCAAAACCAAGCTTGCCTAAACGAACCAAAAAATTAGATAAATAAACTCTTTACAACAGAGGCCAGCTCTGATACAATTAGTTCTTGTTATATATTTATGGCTAGTAACAAAGAAGTTATCGAGTTAAATGGAACGATTGTCGAGACCTTACCGGGTACGCAGTTTAAAGTTGAACTCGAAAATGGCCATCAAATTATAGCTCATGTAGCCGGAAGAATGAGGAAACATTATATCCGCATCGTTCCTGGTGACAGCGTTACAGTTGAGTTGACCCCTTATGATCTCACTAAGGGCAGAATCACGTATCGTAAAACTTAATATTAAGCAGTGTGTCCAAAGTTTTGGATCCGCATAGTTAAACGTCCAAGTAAAGGAGATTACTAACAGGATGAAAGTGCGTGCTAGCGTAAAAAAGATTACCCCAGATGACAAGATTGTCCGTCGTAAAGGTCGTCTTTATGTTATCAATAAATTAAAACCTAAACACAAGCAGAGGCAAGGTTAATTATGGCTAGAATTTCAGGAGTTACGATTCCTAATGACAAGCAAGTTGAAACTGCCCTAACATACGTTTATGGTATTGGCCCTAAAACGAGTCAAGATATTTTAGTATCAGCTAAAATTGATACGACAATTCGTGTTAAAGATTTAACTGACGAAGAAATATCAAAAATCCAAGAAATTATCAATAATAACTATACTGTTGAAGGCGAGCTTCAGCGAGTCGTTTCAACCAACATCAAGCGACTTAAGGATATTAATGCTTACCGTGGTCTACGTCATAAGCAAAATCTACCAGCACATGGTCAACGAACACGGACCAATGCTCGTACAAGACGCGGAAAGAAAACAACAGTTGGTGGAACTAAGAAAAAAGCACCAACTAAGACTTAAGGAGACAAAGTGGCAGAAGTAACTACAACAGTTAAGAAGAAAAAAGCCAAACGAACAGTCGCCTACGGTCAAGTTCATGTTTTGGCAACATTTAATAATACAATAATCACATTTACAGATAGTAAAGGTGGCGCACTAACTACGGCTAGTGCCGGAGGTTGCGGTTTTCGTGGCTCTAAAAAAGGTACTGCCTATGCAGCTCAAGTAGCTGCAGAAAAAGCTGCTCAAATAGCAAAACAAACTTTTGGAATGAGTAAAGTCGATGTCTACATAAAAGGTATTGGGCTAGGGCGTGAGGCTGCGGTACGAGTTTTATCGGGTATGGATATACGCGTTGAGAAGATTGTTGATAAAACAGGCGCACCCCATGGTGGTGTTCGGCCTAAGAAAGCGCGAAGGGTCTAGGAGAATAATATGGCAAGAGATTTACAACCTATCGTAAAGATGAGTCGTCGTGAAGGCTACGCTCTTCACCCTAAAGCTCACAAAGCACTTGTAAAACGTGCAACACCAGCAAACCCTGGTGGCCGATATAGCCGAAACAAGCCAAGCCAGTATGCTATACAGTTACGTGAGAAGCAAAAAGTTAAACGTCTATATGGTTTGCTCGAGCGTCAGTTCCGCAAACTTATGGCCGAAGCCGATAGAACTAAAGGTCAATCTGGCGAACAATTACTACTTTTCTTGGAGCAAAGATTAGACAATGCAATCTACAGAAGTGGTTTTGCGGTTAGTCGACGAGCAGCACGCCAGTTGGTTACTCACGGACATTTCATGCTAAATGGCCGACGAGTTGACATTCCTTCTATCAGAGTAAAAATTGGTGATGAAATCACACTCCGTGATGCAAGTAAAAATAATGAGTATTTTAAGAAAATAGATGACGTAAGCCCAGGTGGACAAGAAAATGAAGCTTCTTGGCTCA
>CAZSVQ010000044.1:2051-4786 GCA_964610345.1 uncultured Candidatus Saccharibacteria bacterium
TGAGTACTACTCACGCTAAGGAGGCGAAAAACATGTCAAAGAATATTTATACACCCGGCGTTGTAAGCGTACAAGAACACTCTGAAATGAGTGCTACGTTTGCAATCGAGCCACTACATACAGGTTACGGTATGACACTTGGAAACAGCCTACGTCGAGTATTGCTTTCAAGCATTGCTGGTGCAGCTGTTACATCTTTTAGGGTTGATGGTGCAACTCATGAATTCACCACCGTTACTGGAGTCAAAGAAGACTTAGTCGATATAATGCTAGCACTCAAAGGTGTTAGGTTTAAAGTTTTCTCAAGCGAGCCACAAACTCTAACAATTTCTAAACAAGGTAAGGGTTCGGTCACTGCTGGTGATATCAAAGTTACCGCTGATGTTGAAGTAGTAAATAAAAACCATATTATTGCGAATATCGATGACCCTAAAGCGTCATTGAACATAGAACTTGCTATTGAAACTGGTCGTGGCTATCGACCGGTAGATGAGACTGCTCACCGTAAATCAAGTGATATGATTTCTGTTGATGCAATATTCAGTCCAGTTCAACGAGTACGCTATAAAGTTGAGAACACTCGTGTTGGTCAAATGACCGATCTAGATAAATTGATTCTTGTCGTGGATACTGATGGAACAATTTCACCTAAAGATGCATTCGAAGAGGCAGCTGCAATTTTGGTCAACCAATACACTGCACTTGCTGGCCAAACACGCGTTGAAGCAACAGCAAGCCTAACGGCAGAACAAACTTCAGAAGAAAATAACGAGGATAGTGCTGAACTACTTACTCCAATTGAAGACTTGAACTTATCTGCACGAACTACCAATGCCCTAATCAATAATGACATCCATACATTAAAAGATTTATTTAGCCTTGGCGATGCCGAATTACGCGATCTTAAAGGTTTTGGCGCAAAAGCATTAGATGAAGTAAAAGATAAAATGGCGGAATTGGAGATTTAGCATGCACCGTCACGGATATAAAGGTCGTAAATTCGGACGTGAGCGTGATCAACGCGAAGCTTTAATGAAAAGCTTAGCCGAAGCGCTTATTAAGAACGAATCTATCGAGACTACACTACCAAAAGCTAAAGAACTTGTACCTTATGTAGAAAAACTGATTACTAAATCAAAAAAAGCCGATCTTCATAACAGACGTCAAGTAATTAGTGGATTACAATCTATCGAGTCTGCTCATAAATTGGTTGATGAAATTTCACCAAAACTTACTAGCAGAAACAGTGGACATTTACGTATTGAGCGGACAAGGCTTCGTCGCGGCGATAACGCTCAACTAGCAAGAGTTAGTTTTGTTGATGATTTGGCAGAACCAATTAAAACTGAGCCTAAAGTCAAAAAAAATGATACCGCTAAACCAGTAAAGGAAAAGGCAGAGGCAAAGTAATATGAAAACATATAGCGCAAAACCAACCGAAGTTACTAGAAATTGGTATATTATTGATGCCCAAGAAGCTACTCTTGGCAGAATTGCTACTCAGGTAGCTGATTTGCTTACCGGTAAAACAAAACCACAGTTTACGCCACATATTGATTGTGGAGATTTTGTAATCGTAATTAATAGCGATAAACTAAAAGTTTCTGGTAAAAAAATTAACGATAAAATCTATTATCACCACACTGGCTTCCCGGGTGGCATAAAGCAAGCCACTCTGGGTGAAAAACTTGAAAAAGACTCTAGAGAAGTAGTTATTAAAGCTGTCCGTGGTATGATTTCAGCTAACAAATTACGACCAGGAAGATTAGCAAGGCTTAAAGTGTATGTTAATGAAGAACACGATCACAGTGCCCAAAAACCTGTAAAACTAAAGGCAAAGGAGGCTAAGTAATATGTCAAAAGATAATTATTTTTATGCACTTGGTCGTCGTAAAAGTTCAACTGCCCGAGTAAGGGTAAGTACTGGCAAAGGTGCAATTACTGTAAATGATAAGCCAGCAGAAAAGTATTTTGCAAATAGTAAAACTTTGCTATCAGAACTACAAAAACCATTTACATTACTAGATCAGGTTAATAAATTTGATGTTAGTGTGAAAGTCAGTGGTGGTGGCCACGCTGGTCAAGTCGACGCTATTAAACTTGGTATAGCAAAAGCCATGGCTGTCATGAATACTGACTTAAAGAGTACCCTAAAACGTGCTGACATGCTAGGACGTGATCCACGCGAAAAAGAACGTAAGAAATTCGGTCTTAAAGGTGCTCGAAAACAAAGACAGTTTACAAAACGTTAACAGTAAAGTCCGGTATAACCGGACTTTTTCATAAATTACATCAGAATAATTGACAAATACTATATATTTGCTATTATTCATTTGACATGAACAGTCGTTTCACTAATTACTTTGGATTTTGGTTTAAAAACCCACGACAGTGGCGTTCTGCTTTTGATTGTTTATAAAATCAATAAGACAAAGCACGAACCGCCACACCGGCGGTTTTTTAAATTTTAGGAGTACAATACATGGAACCAATCAGTCAACAACAAGCACGAGAAATATTAATTGATAATTCAATTGAACTTTCACCAGAAGATTCAAGATCAGCCCAACAATTTGTAACAGAATTGTTGGTATATATAGAAGCAGTAGAAGAAAAACATGCCGAACGTAAATTAATCGATGAGCGATACCGTTCTGCTCAGTCATCAGCACCATATTTTGCGTAAAATAAGCTATAATGGAGTAATTATGAGTAAACCTGTAATTTTAACTGGA
>CAZSVQ010000045.1:0-4517 GCA_964610345.1 uncultured Candidatus Saccharibacteria bacterium
GGCTAATTTTACCTTTAAGCAGTTTATGTTGTTTTAATGCTTCCTCTGAATAGTTAGTCCCCATGCTTTTAATCATAACATGCAACCTATTACATATTTTATTAATTAACTAATTATTGAAGTTAAAATTATAGTTGCACCTATCTGTTAAATAGTGTAAACTAATAACTTATGCAATCTGTAACTCAGAAAATTGAAGAAAAGTACAAAAAACATCAAGTTGTTGATGTCCGTTCTGGTGATACCGTAAAAGTTCATCAAAAAATTAAAGAGGGCAACAAAGAACGTGTACAGGTATTTGAAGGATTAGTTATACGCACCGACCGCAAAAATAGCCATACTTCTCGTATTACGGTTCGCCGAATTGCCAGTGGTATTGGTGTAGAAAAAAGTTATTTATTACACTCACCATTAGTTGTCAAGGTTGAGATTGTAAAGCGTAGCAAGGTTCGTCGTAATTACCTTAGCTATATGCGCAAACTAACCGGCAAGTCTGCTCGCTTAACAGGTGTTGCTTTTGATAAAGAAGCTGTTAATAAAATTGAAGAAGCTCCAGCAAAAGCACCAAAAGCCGAAGACGCCGAAGCTGAAGATTCAAAACCAGAAGACAAATAATCTAGACAATAATCTAAACCGCTCTAATCAGGGCGGTTTTTTGTTACAATTGTAAAATGATAGGGATAGATGAAGTTGGCAGGGGAGCATGGGCCGGGCCATTGTTGGTGGTGGCTGTTCGGCAAAAAGCCGAGTTACCAGCTGGTCTTGATGATTCAAAAAAATTAACCAAGATTAAACGGAATAATTTAATTGCAAGCATTAAAAGTGCGTGTGATATTGGCCAAGGTTGGGTGCGGCCGGACGAAATTGATGAGCTTGGCCTAACTAAGTCTATGAAATTAGCAGTTAAGCGTGCTTTATTAGATTTAAACGCATCACAAATAGAGGAAATTATAATGGATGGCCATATAAATTATTGCCACCCGTCTTACATAAATGTTAAGTGTGTTGTGAAGGCTGACGCAAAATATCCTATAGTAAGTGCGGCAAGCATTTATGCAAAAGTCATTAGAGATAATTTGATGATCGATTTGGCAGATAGATATAAAAATTACGGATTTGAATCTCATGTCGGCTACGGTACTGCAAAACATGTTAAAGCCCTTCAAGATTTTGGTATAACAAAAATACACAGACTATCATACAAACCTGTAAAGACTTTTATATGACAACTACCTCATCTGGACGTCAAGCCGAAGCTAGAGCAGTTGAATATTTAAAGCAACAAAATTTTGAAGTAATCGATCAAAACTGGCGAACTCGTTATTGCGAAATCGATATAGTAGCTCAAAAAGATAGGCGAATATACTTTGTAGAAGTAAAATACAGAACCAAAGATTCATGGGGAAGTGGAGTTGACTACATAACACCAAGTAAGCTCAAACAAATGGCATATGGCGCAGAAATGTGGGTAAATGCCAACAATTGGCAAGCAGATTACCAATTAGCGGTTATTGAAGTCACCGGGTTGGATTTTGTTATTACAAATTTTATTACCGATATTTAGTCTGATTTATAGTATTTCAAAGAAGTTGTTAATAGCTTGTTCGTCGCGTTCGCGCCAAGCCACTCGGGCAGAAATATCAGAAAAGCCTACTTTGATATTGCGTTCTAGGGTTTTATCAGTAAGTTTTGACTCAAACAATTCATGGTATTTAGTCTCCCAGTCTTTATTGTTCATAACATTAGCACAATAAACTGGCAAGTAATCAAATGACTTACTTTTAGCCAAGGTATCTTCAAGCCAATCCCAATTGCTGGTTATGTAATCCCAGGCAACTGTGCGGGTATATCGGCTCCTAAGGAACATAGCAAGCCAGCGCATGATGTCTTGAGGCCGAACAAAGCCGTTTTTGCCCAATGCTTGACTTAATGTATCCTTAGCAATTTTGGCGTCTTTGGTACTAGAAAGGGCAGATGTAATATCAGTTTGGAGATCTGCTGGAGCGTTCACGTATTGTTTTATTAAGTCTGCTACCACATTTTTTGAGCCATGCCTAACAGCTGTGCTGAGAATGCTTGGTCTTAGTTCAGCATTCATTGCCAGTAAATCTTTGTTGGAATTGTAAATATTAAGCGCATTTTTTATTGCGTTTTGATCTTCGCCGCCCAACATAAAAGCAATTATTGTGTGACGTAGTTGTTTAGTGTTTGGGTCATCAGATACATGGTCTTCCCAGCCAAGTTTTTGGTACCAATTTTGGATAAATCAATTTTGAATGATTTTATTTTATCGTCTGTAGCCTCATTGCCTTCTGTTAGTTGACTAGCGGTGGCAATAGCACGGCTAATTAAAGCCCAAACGTTATCGCGGTCTTCTTCACCGCAATGAGCAATTAATTTGAGCGAATCTACCAGCGAACTCAAGCCCCCACGAGCTAAAATCAAGCTATCGTTAAGCAGGTTAATGCGAGTTTCGGCCGGAATATTCCGCTTCTGAATAGCATTTGCCAAGTGGGCTTTGTGAGCGTCATCTTTGTATAAGGTAAAGTAGTGCCCGCTACCAAATTGATTTAAAATTACTGGTTTATCTGTAGTTGCATAGTTACGGTTTGTCTGTTTTGTAAGCAAATCTTTTTGCAAATCTTGGTTAGCCAATAGTGGCACTGGCCAAATGCTCGGGTCATCACCGTTATCAAGCACGAATCGCTTTTGTGATAATTTAACCAGTTTTTTATCTTGATCTACCGTAACTACTGGCATGCCAGGCCGTTCAATCCAAGGAGTCATTAAAGCACAAATGTCTTTGCCACTGGCGGTTGCCATTGCTTGCCATAAATCGTCACGAGTAGTATTGCCATAAGCGTGTTTTTCAAAATATATCTTTAGCCCCATACGGAAAGCTTTGTCTCCAATGTACTCACGGAGCATTTTGAGTAAACGGCCCCCTTTGGCATAAACAATACTTGGGTCAAATAAAGTATCGATAAGCTCTGGGTCGGTAACTTTAACGCCAACTGGTTGAATATCTTTATAAATATCTCTACTAGATGTCGCAAGTACATCAGTTGCAGTATAAAATTCCCATTGTCGCCAATCAGGATGGATGGCATCTAGGGCAATGTGCTCCATTAAGCTGGCAAAACTTTCATTCAACCATAAATCATCCCACCATTTCATAGTTACCAAGTTGCCAAACCATTGGTGGGATAACTCGTGTGCAATAACTAATGATATATATTGTTCACCGCTGACTGAGGGGTTGTCTGGGTCGGATAAAAGCGCAACTTCACGGTAGGTTATCAAGCCCCAGTTTTCCATGGCGCCTGCATCAAAATCTGGTAAAGCCACTTGGTCGCATTTTACTAGAGGGTAAGCAACTCCAAAATAGTTCGTAAAAAAGTCAAGCACCCTAACGGCTTCGTCAACAGAATATTGGAGTTCTTTTTTAGGCCGAGCAATACTACTCCAGCTCCTCACTAGTATGCCGTCTGAGGTTTTAGCTTCAACGCAGTGCATTGGGCCGGTTACAAAAGCTAGCAGGTAGGTTGACATTTTAGGAGTGGTTTCGAATTTCGTTGTTGTGGTTTTGGTGTTTGATTCTTCAGACAATACGGGGGTGTTAGATAGTACAATATCGCCTTTTTTGGTTGTCAGCGTAAGGTTAAAAGTAGCTTTGGCAATTGGCTCATCAATACAAGGGAAGGCCTCACGGGCGTAATGGCTCTCAAATTGAGTGGCAATGATAACTTCATTTTTATCTTGATAGGTGAAATTTGATGGGTAAATTCCGAGCATGCTTTCTGTAATTGCACCAGAAAATGCTATTTTAACTTGGTATTTGCCAGCATATAACTCTTGGTCTGTATGGATCCGCACTTCATCGTACGCTTTATGGGTAACTATGCGTGACGGAGTGATTGACTCTGCTTCGATTTTATTATATTTAGTAATTTCAGCGCCAGATATTTTTAAATCACGTTGATGAAAAGTTAACCTTTTACTTGGTCGGCCTGTTTTTTGGCCAGTTATTGTAACCTCGCCGGTGAATCTTAAATTATCTTTGTCAAGATTGATTGATAAATCGTAATTTTCTGGCTTAAATTGTTCAAATAAGTGTTTGTGGGATTTGCTCATTATTTAAGAATACCAGATGCAATAAACTATTCTAAATTTGTAAACCTTAAACTTTTTTAATATCCCCTTGACACAAAACCTCAAATTAACATAAGCTTAAACTGTAAAAACGTTAGTATGTGTATTTATTTAACATTCATATAAAGTTAAGTAGATAACACGTCAAACAAGAAGGGAATAAATAATATCTATTATGGCTATACCAAAAAACATGGTTCCTAAAAACCAGCAACTAACACAACAACTTAAGTCAATCTCTAAAGAACTACTATTTGTATTATTCATGTTAGCTTTAGTATTAGTATTAAAACCAACTACAGCTAATGCAGCAACCTTAAATGTAGCAACTGGCAATGGAGCTACTAACCTAGGTGACTCCCTCT
>CAZSVQ010000046.1:0-4253 GCA_964610345.1 uncultured Candidatus Saccharibacteria bacterium
GTAGAAGCTTGGGTGAAAGCTACTGCTAGCCTTTACATACTATCTAGGTATGATAATTACGCTAGCTTTAGTGTAAACTCATTTAATACTTGGATAAACGGTACGGGAACAGGAATTACAAGATACAGTGGTGGTAATAGTACTACCTATACATCCAATACCGTAATAAATAATGGGCAATGGCACCATGTTGTTTGGACATATCAATCTGGAGTTGGAGGCTATATTTTGTATGTTGACGGAATACTAGTTGATCAGCAGACAACTTCTGGAACAATAAATAGCTCAAGTTACCCATTGGTTATAGGAACAGGATATCAAGGTGGCACGCATACCGTGTTTTATCCAGGGAGTTTATCCGGGGTAGCTTATTATCCGGGCATAATCTTAAACCAGATACAGGTTAGCTCCCACTATAATGCCAGTAGGCCATAAGTAGCCAAGTAGAAAGATTGGTTTAGTAAAAACACAAGCATCTTAAAGTTGCAATAATAGCTACTTTGTAGTATTATTGGTGATATCTAATGGAGTTTTTGTAATGGTTAAGATGCCATGGAATCGTAATAGAACAAGGCCAATAGCTGGGCAGGTACCAGCCGAGGTTGAAGAGTATTACCAGTCAACCCAAAAAGAACGCCGTGGTGTGGCATGGTTAATGGCACTTTTTGCCTTGCTATTAACACTTTTAATAGGGGCAGTGTTGTTTTTTGGTGGCCGTTGGCTGTATAGGCAATTATTTACAGACAATGATTCCAATACTGGTTCGACCTCACAACAAGAAGAAACAACTAATGAGTCTGCTGGGAGTAATGCAGATCAGCCAGCTCAAAGTTCGCCAGATTCCAGCACGAGTGAGCCTCAAAACAACGGCTCAACAGAAACCCAAAATAATCAATCGCCATCAGGTGAAAGTGGCGCCAATTCTCAAACTACACCAAGCAGTGAAGTTACAACTCCAGCAACTGGCCCTGAGGCTTCTGAAATTCCTCGTACTGGCCCTGATGGCAACGACTAGGCTTATTTATCAGATTGACAGATCAATAAAAAAATCTATGTTTCGCCATCCAATATGTGTACGTTGACGCCTTATTTTATTGCCAGGTCAAAAGTAGGTTGCTCAAAAATTGCGAAATAAACCTGCAAATAGTCTATTGATCTAATCTTCTGTTTTGTGGGTAAAATAGTTAATTTCATTGACGATGTCAAGCAAAGCTTGCGCACGTTTTTTGTCATCTGAAATTTCTTTTGCAACTCTAAATGCTTGTGGAATAAGATCTTTGTCGTCTGAAGCCTGAATCATCATCATTGTTGTTTTGAACTTTTCTTCAGAATCTTGCTCAAGGTGGTCTATTAGTGGTGAAAGTTCTTGCAGGGCTTGACGCTTGATATCAACTAAATCATCGCCTGATGTTGAAGTAGTATCGGTGAAAGTGCTTGTTGTTGCGGTTACAGAGTCATTAACATCTGGTTGAGTAGAGAAGTTGTCGTTTATTGGTGTTACAACTGGGTTTGGGGCAGGGTTAACTGGAGTGGGTGCATCACTAACAGGCGATTGTACGCTGGGGTTAGGAGTAACCGGGAACGATGAGGCAGGAGGCTCTGGTGATCCTGGAATAGGTGCAGTTGTTGGCTCTGGTGGAGTGGATGTACTATCGCTATCATCATCTATCCCAAGTAAGCCCGGATTTACCGGTTGTGTGTTTACCGGTTGATTGTTGTCGTCTTTTTTATCGTTATTATCGTGCCCAAACATTGCCACCCCTTTACTAATACCTTAATGACACCAAAATGGTTTACAATGGATATAATACCAAAATAATTGAATAATCAAAAGCGGAATAAAAGGAGGCTGTGATGTTAGATGATTTAAAGTTTATTCATGGACGCGATAAAAGCGATGCGCTAGGGGTAGCAGAAAAGCAATGGCAACAGTTGGGGCAACTTTATGAAAGTTCCGTTAATAGTACGCGAGTTGAAAATGTGGTTGTTGCTGGTATGGGTGGTTCTGCATTGGCAGCGACCTTTATCCCTGTTTGGCCCGGCCTTAAGGTGCCGTTTGAGATTGTTCGTGGCTATGAAACACCTAGTTACGTCGGTAAAAATACTTTATTCATTGCTTCTAGTTATTCTGGTAACACAGAGGAAACATTGTCTGTCCTAAACCAAGCAGAGAAGTGTGGAGCGACAATCGCAGTTATTAGTGCAGGCGGAAAATTGGCAGAAATCGCCGAGAATAAAAACTACCCACTTTTTAAGCTACCAAGTGATTTTCAGCCGAGAATGGCAGTTTTTTATAATTTTTCAGCGTTGATTCAGTTGCTGATAAGTTTTGGCTTACTAGATGAGAAGGTTTTGTCAGATCTTAAGTCTGCTAGTGAATTTATTAGAGACGCGAGTAAATCATGGCCTGCAGATGTTCCGGCTTCTAAAAATCAAGCTAAGCAGATTGCACTTGATGTAATTGGCAAATCGCCGGTAATTTATGCCGGAGTTTTGTATCCTAGTGCCTATAAATGGAAGATAAATTTTAATGAAAACGCCAAAAACGTTGCTTGGTGTAATCAATTGCCGGAGTTTAACCACAATGAATTTTTAGGCTGGAGTAGTCACCCAGTTGAAAAGCCATATGCCCCAATATTTTTACAATCGAGCTTTGATCATCCTCAGGTAACTAGGCGCTTTGAAATATCGGCACGGCTACTTTCTGGCAAAATGCCCGCACCAATTGTAATAAAGGCAAAGGGAAGTACTGTTTTAGAACAGCTACTATGGATAATTACACTCGGAGATTTTGTCAGTTTGTACACTGCGTTATTAAACAACCTTGACCCAACACCGGTTAATTTAATAGAAAAACTAAAGCAAGAATTGGCTTAATTTAAGATGAGGCGGTTAACATCTGCTTCTGATATCAAACAGCTAGGGACAATTTTAGGAGTTTGGGCACACCCCGATGATGAAACTTTTACCTCGGCTGGTATTATGGCAACGGCGATACAAAATGGCCAGCAAGTGATTTGCGTAACAGCTACTAACGGTGAAGCGGGTGTTCAAGATGTGCTAAGATGGCCAGCTAATAACCTAGCAGAGATTAGGAAACATGAACTTGCAGAATCTCTTAAAATTACCGGAGTTAGCAACCATCATGAACTAGGTTTTAAAGATGGAAGTTGTTTGGCTGATGATGATCAAGGAATAGACAAAGTCTGTAACTTGATTGAAAAGTACCAACCAAATACCATTTTAACTTTTAATAAAGACGGCATGACTGGACATACTGATCATATTGCCGTATGTAACTGGGCTTTAAGTGCAAAAATTAAAACTCAAACTCAGGCTCAAATTTACCACGCAGTTCTTGCCAAAGAGCAATACGGCAACAGCTTACGGACTTTGGACGAAGAGCTGAATATATTTTTTAACCTCGAGCAACCTAATTTTGTGAACGCTGGCAATTGTGATATTTATTTTAAGCTTTCACCGGAACTTCAAGAACTAAAATTCAAAGCCATAGAGGCTATGCCCTCACAAACTGCAAAAATGCTCCAAGATTTTGAAAAGCGTTTAATTTGCGATGCATTTTTAACAGAGGTTTTTATCAAGCACAGTGATTAATGTTTGAAAAGCCTGGGAATTTTGACTCTACTTACAAACAGCAATGCCAACAATAAAATTAAAAGTGCTGAAATACTAGGCGGAATTTGCAATATCACCAAAAGACTAACTATGTAAGCGCATACATCAATAGGCATACCAACAAAGTAGTTATTTGGTTTGTGTGTGTTATGGCGCGCCAAACGCCATGCACCGCAAATCACTAAAATAAAAGCACTAATATTAACCAAAGTGTTTTGATAATATACAAAAAGTAGTAATGCTGGAGCTAAGCCAGAGGTTACTAGATCGGCTAGCATGTCTAAGTTGGCGCCAAAATCCGAGACGGTATTAGTTTTATGGGCAATATAGCCATCAAGTGTGTCAATAATTGTTCCGACTATTATAAGTAAACAGGCCACTATTATCTGACCATTTAAAGCTACAAAAATTGCCATTAATCCGCAAAACATGTTTAGGATAGTCAATATATTGGCAGTATTTTTAATGAGGGAGCGCAATTATTGATTCTCCGGCTTTTACTTTATCTCCTGATTTAACACAAAGCTTTACACTTGGTGGCAAAATTAAAGTTACTTGAGACCCAAAGTTTATTCGGCCAAGTAATTGCCCACTCTGTACGACGTCGCCTTTTCTAA
>CAZSVQ010000047.1:0-4197 GCA_964610345.1 uncultured Candidatus Saccharibacteria bacterium
AGCCCCTAAAGGCACAACATTACGGTTGGCAATTTGTGGCCTTGTATAGCCACTGTTTTGTAATGCCGCCAAAAATGCTCGATAAGCGTCTGGGTCGTTCAGTAGTGTTTGACTTTTTAATACGTTGCCTTGGTAACCATCAAAAACAACTACAGTACGCTCATTCTGGCCTACGGTAATTTGTAACACTCGGTGATCTTCACGGGCATTTATTTGTCCGTTTTGAGTAAAACGTACGGTAGAACTTGTGTTTGCGTAATCTACCAGGCTTGTCTCTCTGTTAACACCAACGTCTTGCTGTGGCCTGTCACCACGGCGAGCAAAAAGCAATATCAAAGAGATAAAAATTATAAAGATTACCACACCAGCTATAATAAAACGTCTCATAACACCTTTATTATAGCACTTTTTTCAAAATATTACAATGCTTATATTTAAAGTTGCCCTGGTAAGCAATTTTAAAATTAAAAAATGCAACCTGGTATAATAACGCTAATGGCTAAAACTAGAAAACGTGTTTTGTATGCAAATGATGCAACAGAGAGCATACCGCTACTTTTGAAAATCCGCTTGCCGTGGCTAATGATAGGCTTAGCACTAAGCCTGGGCACAGCAGCGGTTGTTTCTAGATATGAAGAAATTTTGTCACTCAACCCAAGTGTAGCCTTTTTCATGCCACTAATTGTTTACGTAAGCGATGCGGTTGGAACCCAAACGGCCACAATTTATATTAGAAACCTTGATAAAAAGCAAGCAAAATTTAAAACTTATATCATTAAAGAACTGGGTTTGGGGCTTTGCATCGGTGCAATTTTTGGCGTAGTAACCGCTACTGTGACTCATTTTTGGCTCAAGGCAGATGACTTAGCCGTTGCTGTAGGGATTGCCTTGTTTGCTAGCATTACCTGCGCTACCGTTTTTGCTCTCGTGTTGGCTGCCCTGCTTAATAAGCTAAAAACCGACCCAGCCACCGGTGCCGACCCAATAGTGACCGTTGTGCAAGACATTATAAGTTTAATGATATATTTCTGGGTGGTTAGCTTAATCGTTGCTTAAGCTAACCACTACCCTAGGATTGTCTTTGATATTTATCATCTAACACTGGTTCTAGGCGGATTGCATGCCCTGACCCGTAAACAACAAATACATCATTGCCTTTGTTAATATTTGCGACGATTGCTTCTTGCAATGCTAAATCCTGCATTTTTCCAGAAAAGGCAGAAACAGGATTTTGAGAAGGATCACTAATATCGTAAAAAGACTTAATATCATTTTCATCAAATTCTTTGCCAGATTTTTCCTCGAACCAATCCAATGTTTTGGCCAAAGTCAGCTCTTCGCCCCAACACTCTAATTCATTGTAATGTTTGATTGTGTCTGCCATATATTTCTCCCAACTTGGAGCGATTTCTTTGTCTTGCCTAGCCCATTGATGCATTTGCCTTGCAAAATAATAAGTCATGATTTCTTTGGTCGTATAACCTTTTGATTGCAACATTTTAACAGCCTCTAGGTGCGTTGTTTGAGGCGATATTGCATCAACTCCACTTTCTTTTGCCAGCCATAAAGCAAGGCCAGTTTCACCATGCTGTACAATCGCGCTTTGCCTGTCTAACCCCCCAACTTCACTTCCAAACTTTTCAAATATAAGAATTTTATCTGGGTTACTGCCTGATATAAATTTATGCCATTCATCCTCTAATACTCCCCATTGTGGACTTTCAAGGTCAGCCGTATGAATACTTCCAAAAAATGTTAAATTTTGGTCTTCAGCCCCATAATGAAGAACGTATTGCTGCCCTGCCCTGCCTTCTGCCTCATGTTGGCGATAAACATCTAGCATTTCTTCGTTTGTGCGCATTTCGCTCATAATTCTCCCCAGGTTTTACCAATGCTTACGTCTACTGTTAATTTAACCGGTAATTTATAGATATTTTCCATTGTCTCTTGTAGGATTTTGCCTACTTGTTTAGCTTTACTTTCTGGGCATTCTACCAATATAGAATCGTGGATTTGTAACAATTGTTTGCTCTCATCATCTAGCTTTTTATCTACCTCTACCATAGCCAACTTCATTAAATCTGCTTCAGTTCCCTGAATTGGCATGTTCATCGCAGCCCTCTCTGCCCCCGCCCGAACCATAAAATTGCTCGATTTAATATCTGGCATTAACCGCCGTCGACCAAATAATGTTTCTACATAACCATCTTGCCTAGCTTTTTCTTTTAAGCCTTCCATATATTTAAGCAGTGGTTGACGGAGCTCAAAATACTTGTCAATAAAAGCCTGGGCTTGGTCGCGAGTCATACCAGTTGCCGAACTCAAGCCATGCGGGCTCATACCATATAAAATTCCAAAATTTATTACTTTGGCATCACGACGCATGTTTTTTGTAACATCTTCTGGCTCTCGTCCATAAACTTGAGCAGCGGTGGCGGTATGAATATCTATCCCGCTGTTAAACATTTTTATCATGTCTTTATCATCAGCCAGTGCGGCAGCAAGCCGAAGTTCAAACTGTGAATAATCGGCACTTACCAGCATTTTGCCCTTGCCAGCTATAAATGCCTCTCTGATACGCCGGCCAAGTTCTGTCCTAACCGGAATATTTTGAAGGTTTGGATCATTAGAGCTCAACCGCCCGGTTTGGGCTACCGTCAATGCAAACGTAGTATGCAAGCGATTATTTTCATCAACCATACCTGGCAAAGTATCAATGTAAGTATTCTTGAGTTTTGTATATTCGCGGTAATGGGTAATGTTGTCGATAATTTCGTGCTGGCCGCGCAACTTATCTAGCTCACTAGCTGCGGTCGAGAACCCAGTTTTACCTTTTTTTATACCCCTGGTGGGCAACTTTAAGTCTACGAACAAAACTTCTGCAAGTTGGTGTGGGCTACTAATATTAAATTCTTTATCCGCCAATCCATAAATTGTTTGTTCAATATCAGAAATCTGGTCATCAACTTCTACGGCAAAAGTCTCTAAATACTGCGTGTCGAGCTCAATGCCCTCGTACTCCATTTGTGCAAGTACTGGAATAACCGGCCACTCAACTGTGTGGGCTAATTTGTGCAACTTTGGGATTTTAGCAAGTTCTGTTATTTGGTATTCGTACAAAAGCCAGATACCTTTGGTGATTTCTCCAGCACGCTCAATAAATTCTTGGTTACTTAAGTTTTCAAGCTCAACATCAAAGTTTAAATCAGTTCGTAAAAGTTCGCTCAAAGTTAATTCACGGCGCAAACTATTCAATAGAAATGCCCCAACTAATACATCGTGTTCAATGTTTCCTAGTTTTGCATTCAACGAGTAACCGGCTTTAAGTGTCGACTTAATATCGTAACCAACAATTGGTGGTAACTTGTTAAGTAAACTGGCTACTTTTGTCGGATTTAATTTTTGCAAATCAAGTGTATAGGTGACATTTATTGACGGACTCACAAGTAGTGTAATGGGGTCACGGCCATGTTTGCCCTGACACCGTGTTTGCACCACAACTTGTTTAGATTTGCTAAAATCTAGCTTTTCAAGCTCTACATCACTTTTAATAATCGTATTTTTGGTACCGGTAATTGAGTGTGTTTCTTTAGGGGCGATTTCACCGTTCCAGATTTCTGTACTAACTCTGAGTAGCGACCTAAACTCGAGTTCTTGCAAAATTTGCCTAACCTTTTCTGGGTTGCATTTACTGCCATCAACCTCTTTGAGATCTAGCTTGACCGGAGCATCTGTCCAGATAGAAGCCAGTTTTTTACTAAGATAAGCTAAGTCTTTGCCAGTCTCTAGCTTTTTACGCACGCTTTCTTTGGTTAGCTCGATGTTTTCATATACCCCATCAAGAGTTTGATATTGCTTGAGCAAGTCTATTGCACCCTTCTCACCAATTCCCGGCACCCCGGGGATATTATCTGAACTATCACCTTTTAGGGCCTTCATATCTAAAAACTGTTCGGGCTGAATACTATATTTTTCAACAAAACTTTCTGGATGATACAACTCAATATTACTTAAGCCCTTTTTAAGGGCATATACATGGACTTTTGAATTAATTAACTGGAGCATATCTAGATCGCTCGTAATTAGCATTGTCTCTATGTCTTGCTTGGTTGCCTGCACCGCCAATGTACCCATAATATCGTCAGCCTCGTAATCATCGAGCTCGTAAAGCGGCCAGCCAAAAGCATTTAATAACTC
>CAZSVQ010000048.1:0-4159 GCA_964610345.1 uncultured Candidatus Saccharibacteria bacterium
TCAAGGACCCCAGCTATAAAAGCTAGGGTCAGGGGAAGCCTCACACTTCCTACTTTTAATTGTAATTTTTTACACACCGCTTTGCAATATGATAATTATCACAAAACAACATCAGTATCATGCTTAAATACAGCAAAACCAAGATAATAAGTTAAAATATAAACTATGGACAATGTTGCCATTAGTATCTCAAACCTAAGCAAACAATATGCCGGTAGCAAAAAGTATGCTGTGTTAAATTTATCCTTAACTGTAAGAATGGGTGAAATTTATGGTTTTATTGGGCCAAATGGTTCAGGAAAATCAACGACTATACGCTTGCTACTAAATTTTATTAAGCCCACTTCTGGTACGGCAAGTATTTTTGGAAATGACATAGTTAAAAAATCTTTAACGGTAAAAAAATCTATTGGCTACTTATCTGGTGAATTCTCTGCATACGAAAAGCTCACTTGTCAAGAATTCTTAACTTATATGACAAAACTGCAACCATTAAAACACAAAAACACTCCAGCTGTTTTGAGCAAATTATTTAACGTAGAAAAACATAAAAAAATACAAGATTTATCTAAAGGAAACCGTCAAAAGTTGGGCATTATACAAGCTTTAATGCATGAACCAGATCTTCTAATTTTAGATGAACCAACAGATGGTCTTGACCCACTAATGCAAGAAAAATTCTATTCAATACTTAAAAAAATGAAGTCCAGGGGCTCTACTATTTTTTTAAGTAGCCATAATTTATCTGAGGTTCAGAAAATATGTGACCGAGTTGCAATAATACGCGAGGGTCAACTGGTAGCAGAAACTAATATCACTGACCTGATAGACAACTCCGTACAAACATTCGAGGTTACATTCAAGAAACCAATTTTAGCAACAGCTCTACGTTCAATCAGTAATGTTACAAATGTTTCTAAATTAAACTCTTGTACATTTAGATTTAACGTTAAAGGCAGCTTAAGCGATGTGCTAACTTTTATGGCAAAAAACCAGGCTATACACATTAAAACAAATGAGACAAATTTAGAAGATGAGTTCATTAAATTTTACGAGACAAAACAATGAAGTTAAGCATTGTATTATTTGAATTACGTGTTCGAAGATGGAGTATTTTTTGGTGGTCATTTGGTATCTTATTTTTGATTGCTCTAACACTTAGCTTTTACCCATCATTTAAAGATCAATCAGCCGAACTCCAAAATGCCTTCACAAATATCCCCGATTCAGCATTAGCTCTTATATCAGATACTGGTGATTTCTTTTCTCCGGTTGGTTATTTGAGTAGCCAACTTTTCTATGCGGTTTTACCTATTATTTTAGCTATTCTTTGTATCGCATTGGGTAGTTCACTAATCGCCAAAGAAGAAAAAGACGGCACAATAGAGCTACTGCTTAGCCGACCAATCTCAAGATCTACTTTGTTATTATCAAAATTAATAAGTGGCGGTACAATTATTGCCATTGTTGGAACGGTAACAATAATTACCATACTTGGATTAGCAAAAATAGTAGACATTGAAGTGAGTTTTTTATACTTACTACAAACTACAATTGTTTGCCTACTTATGGCCGTGTCGTTTGGCGCAATTGCCTTTTTGATTAGCATTACAGGCAGAACTAGGGTATTAAGTGTAAGTATTGCGACTCTCTACGCTCTATGTGGATACATAATCGGCTCTTTGAGTGGTGTGGCTGAATGGCTGAAGTGGCCTTCCAAAATATTTGCTTTTACATATTATCAGCCCGCAGAAATCTTGAGAGGCAACTATAATTGGGCAAACTTATTAGTAATAGTTGGGATTATACTGTCCTGCTTAATCTTATCTTGGCTAGTTTTCAACCGTCGTGATCTTATAAATTAAAGTATCAGCTCACTAATCAACATAATTGTTGCTAGGCAAACCATTAGGGAATCTTCAATCAACACTACAGTTGAAAACCTAAGTCTTAACATTGTCCCAAGATAAGAGAGTCTGATTGCTCCCCTATTTGAGACAACTTTAACCATACCAATTAACCCTGAAAGTCCAATAATTATCGTTAATAAATTACGTATGGCCGGAAAAGCCCCAATCACAAAAAACATTCCGAGTAGCACTTGAAGCAACGGATAAACATACTTATACGGCGCAAACCGTTTTGCAATTAAGTCGTACAGCGGAAACACCCGTATAAAAACTTCAATGCCAATTAACTTCAAGCCACCAAAAATTATCATCAGACCACCCATAAACCAACGAATCCACTCCAAGCCATTAAAACTATGTAGTGTGCTCATTAAAGTTGCAGAAATAATCAAAAATATAAATATACCAATTAATTTTGCATTTTCCTTACGGGAAGGAATAGCTTTTACAACTGCTGTCTGTTTCTGCATATAGTAATTTAATTATACGAAAGCTCAAACATAAAAGCCATGTTTGACTTTTACACCAAAATAACTCAATCTAGTAAATAGCACTATGGCCAAAAATCACACCGAACCACAACCAAAAATATTACCAGTAATATTAACTGGCGCTATTGCACTAGGCACTGGTACGGTGTTTTATCATCATATAGAGAATTTGAAGTGGCTTGACTCTGTGTATTTTAGCGTAATCACCCTTACAACTGTTGGTTATGGTGATATTACCCCAAAAACCGATGCTGGCAAAATATTTACAATTTTTTATGTACTCATCGGTATTGGTGTAATTGCCGGAACCGCCAATTACTTACTACGCCATGCTCTTAATCGGCGCTGGGATAAAAAACATTCCGGTGATAAATCAAGTAACTAAACCCTATCAATTCTGTTTCTGATAGCCAGTTCTCGCCGTAAACGCTCTTTTTTATTTTGTTGCAAAATTGGAAGAATTGCGACTACTAAAATTAATATTAAAAATATGCCGGGGATAAATTGAGACCACTCTTTCGGGACATGATCGCTACTAATATTTAAAATATACATTAAAAATACTAATGCTGTTCCAATTGATATTTTTAATACGCTTGACTTAAGATGTACCCCTTGTCCACTAGTTTGAGAATGAATCTGTTTCTGGCTTGCGTTTGCGAATATATTTGATTTTACTAGTTTTTGACCAATTTCTTTCATAACTTCATCAACCGTATTAAAGTAAGTTTCAAATTGGATTTTCGATTGCGCTGGGTCTGGCCAATAAAAATACAGTTTATTATCTATAATTTCTATATCACATAAGGCAGCATGTCTCAGTAGTACATCCATAACATCTGGAGCTATAACGCTCAATGCACTTATCCCATATTTATCTGGAGCGTAGACAGCAAAGTATTTATTAAAATCTCCTTCCAGTTCTATTTTTTGAGATTGATCAAAATAAATTGGCAAAGTTGACCCCTGTTCGTTACCAGATTCTACCAAAGAATCAATTACCATATGGGGCAGAATACGCGGTAATGTTATTTCAAATACCTGAAGATCTATAGTTCTGCTCCGCCTTCCACTACCAACAATATGCACATAAATATATGTCTTAAACTTTAGCCCAAATCTTGTACCTGATATTATCTCTTTAAATTTTAATAAACTGTGTTTTTTAAAAACACTACCCGAGTGTACATTTTTACTATTTTCATTTTGTATGTAAGTAAAATTATTCGCTAATGAAAATTCCTGGATACTTTTAGAAAGCAGTTTGTTGGCTTTATTTATTTCAACAAAAATCATAAAAGCACAAACGATAAAACTAAAAATTAATAATAGCTTAACAATGAATAGATTCTGACTAACTGCACTTATTGAGCCAAGACTTAACACTACTAATACTAGCCCTATAACATAAGGTTTAATTCTTGCTGACTTAATATTACCCAGTACTTCAAATTTTATATCTTGCTCATGGTTTGCTCTCATGGTTTTACAACCACTTTAATTTTCTGAAAAGCCAAATACAAACACTAGTTAGAATCATAACTATTAATAAAATAATCCAAAATGCATTTGGATTACGAGCCAGCGGTAAATTTAGATTCATTCCATATAATGCAGCCGTGATTGCTGGTATCATCAAAAAGATACTTATGCTTGTGAGTCGTCTAAAGGTGGCATTCAGAGTGTTGGCCATAACCGTTGCATAAGCATCGCGAATATTAGAAATCGTTTTAAGGCGTGATTTAATCAAATCAATCA
>CAZSVQ010000049.1:0-3972 GCA_964610345.1 uncultured Candidatus Saccharibacteria bacterium
AAAGCAAGGTCAGTACGACAAAGCTAAAGAAGTTGCTATGTGGTATAAATCTGTGTTTGGTGATCGTTACTATTTAGAAATTCAAGATCACGGTCATCCCAAAAACCCGCTACATAATCAAGAGCAACAAGAAATCAATGAAATGGTCATTAAGTTAGGCGAAGAACTCGACATTAAAGTAGTTGTGACATGCGATGCTCACTACCTAAAACATGAGGACCAAGAAGCTCATGAAGTCTTATTGTGCGTAGGCACGGGTTCATACTTAGCCGAAGAAAAGCGGATGAGCTTAAAAGATTACCCTCTGCACGTCACAGAAAAGACATATCTTGATATGTTAGTTTATCAAGGTCTGGCGTGGCGTTATGGTGGCACCTCACAGGATGAGGCTAAAAAACTAACGATTGAATTAGCCAAGCAAAAGCTAGCCCCAGATGTACTCAAACGAGCCGAATATGAACTTGGTGTAATTGATAAGATGGGCTTTAACGGTTATTTTTTGATAATTTCTGATTTTATAAACTGGGGTAAGAATAAGGGGGTTGTTTTTGGGCCTGGACGGGGTAGCGCGGCAGGTTCAATTATCGCTTATAGTTTGCGTGTGACAGAGCTCGACCCTTTAAAATACGACTTACTTTTTGAGCGATTCTTAAACCCAGACCGTATCTCGATGCCTGATGTTGATATTGATATTCAAGATACCCGTCGAGACGAAGTTATTCAATATTGCATAGATAAGTATGGAGAAGAGCGAGTTGCAAATATTGTTACATTTGGCCGGATGGCAGCACGTAATGCCGTCCGCGATACCGCACGAGTTTTGCAAGTACCGTATGCCGAAGCTGATAGATTGGCTAAAATGATACCTCCGCCGGTGCAGGGTAGGCATATACCACTTGCTCAATCTTTGAAGGAGAATTTTGATTTAAAAAACGAATACGAAAACAACGAATCAGCTAAACGGGTTTTCGATTTAGCTGTGCAATTAGAAGGTACAATTAGGTCACACGGTGTTCATGCAGCTGGGGTGGTGATTGCACCTGATGATATAGTAAAGTTTGCTCCACTAGAAAAGGCTCAAAAAGGAGTAGTAGCTACACAATATTCTATGGGTCCAGTTGAGGAACTGGGCTTGCTTAAAATGGATTTTTTGGGGTTATCAAACCTCACCACGATAAAGAATGCTCTGCGCATTATTAAAAAAGTTAATAAAGTAGATATAGACATTGATACGATACCACTAGATGATTTAAAAACATATGAGCTGCTCCAGCGTGGTGAAACTACCGGGGTTTTTCAATTAGAATCTGCCGGAATGAAACGGTATTTAAAAGAATTAAAACCGTCTGAGTTTGAGGATATTGTGGCTATGGTAGCACTTTATCGGCCAGGCCCAATGCAGTTTATTGATGATTTTATCGCTCGTAAACACGGCCAAAAGACAATAACTTATCCGCATGATTCAATGGAAAACGCCCTTAAAAACACATATGGGGTTTTGGTCTACCAGGAACAGGTCATGCAGATTAGTAAAGAGGTTTGCGGGTTTACTGGTGGCGAGGCTGACACTTTACGCAAGGCAATTGGTAAAAAGAATGCTGAGCTAATGGCTAAGATGAAAGATAAAATGATTTCTGGTGGTCAGAAACACTCGGGTATCAACAAATCTTTAATGGAGAAGTTCTGGAAGCAATTGGAAGATTTCGCAGCTTATTGTTTTAACAAATCTCACGCTGCCTGTTATGGCCTGATTGCTTACCAGACTGCATATTTGAAAGCTCACTACCCATCGGCTTTTATGGCGGCGGTTATGACTAGTGACTATGACGATACCGATAGGTTAGCGATTGAGATTAAAGAATGTAACCACATGGGCATACAGGTTCTTCAGCCTGATGTGAACGAATCTTTTCTAGAATTTGCTGTTGTGCCTAGTACTTCGCAAATTCGCTTTGGTTTAAGTGCTATAAAAAATGTTGGTACCGGTGCCGTTGAAGAAATCTTAAGAGCCCGAGAAGAAAACAAAAAATTTACCTCGATAGAAGATTTTTTAACAAATGTAAATCTTAGAATAGTTAACCGAAAGGCAGTGGAAAGCCTCATTAAAGCCGGAGCTTTCGACAACTTAGGAGATAGGATTTTGCTACTTGATAATATCGATTTAATAATGGCTTATGCATCAAAACTACAAAAAGAGCAAAACAGTGGCCAAACAGATATATTTGGTAATTCAGAAGATATCAGCTTAAAACCAAGCCTAGAACTTGCACCGGTAACTAGTGCTTTCACTTTGACCGATAAACTTCAGTGGGAGCGTGAGCTACTAGGATTGTATCTATCAGAACACCCACTAGAGGCTTATAAAAATATTCTAAGCGAAACTACGGTGTTATTGAACAGTATTAAGACCGGGCATCATGGTAAGGCTGTGACGGTTGGTGGTTCAATAAGCGATATGCGGGAGATTACTACCAAGAGTGGTCAACGCATGGCGTTTATACAACTGACTGATGGCGATATTGATATGGAATTGATAATCTTCCCAAGTGTATACCAGCAAACTATTGGTATTTGGCAAAAAGATTCAATAATTATAGCTAAAGGAAAAGTTTCTGCCAAAGATCGTAATGGTGAGCTTGGCCAAGAAGTTAAGATTATGGTTGATGATGCTAGGCAGGTAACACTCGACCAAGCCCAAGCATATCAACCAACAGGCCGAAAAAAGCGAACACCTAAAAGTAAAACAGTACCGACAAAAGCCGATCAACAAGCTAAACAAACTGAACCAAACAGGTTGTATATTAGGATAAATGATACAAGCGACAGTAATCAACTTACAGTTCTGAAAAATAAGCTGACATCATTTGCCGGTGAAACCGAAGTGGTATTGGTGCTTGGGGCTGAAGACTCTAAACAGATAGTGCGCTTACCGTTTGGGTTTAACGTTACCGAAGATTCACTACAAAGTATAAAGACAATAGTTGGGCAAGAAAATATCAAAGTAAATTAAAGTATTGTTCCAGCTTTTTCTAACAGTATAACTCCAACCGCAATCAAAGAAATTACCGCACTATCTAGCAGAGGGTGTTTTATAAAAAACTTTTCCCCTTTTTTTATGAGTTTACGCAGTCTATTGCCATGAACAATTGCCAAATACATCACACCGGCACCAATTACTGCACCAATGAAATATATTGACCAATGCGAACCAGTAAATAAGCTTGCCGTGCTGATTGTCATGCCATCGCCAAGAATGTGGATTTCACTATTTTTAGTACTATTTGTAGATGAATTCACTGGTAAGGGCTTTGCATAAAGTGCTACTACAACGGTTGAGGGGCCACCGTTATTAAAATTGGGGCTATCGGCAATCCCAAAGCCAACTTCACGAAAATCTTTGTCTAACAAGTTTGATCTGTGAGATGGGCTATTCATCCAACCAGTCACCACACCCTTGCTGTCCGCAAAACCATATGCTAAGTTTTCGCCCGCTTTTCTATATGAATAATTTTCGGCTACGATAAAAGTCCATGGGTCTCCACCTTCTGGAGTTTTGTGTGACCAATAATTGCGTGCAACCATGTCCTGAGCCTTTTTTTGAGCAGCCCCACTCAGCTGTTCGTTCAGTGTTAATGTTACATTGCCGGCAGTTGTGCGTTGTTCGTTAGTACTCTCAAGTAGGCCAGTCGGGCTTATGTTTGTTGCGACCGCCAAAACATTTTGCTGTTTATAAGCGGGGCTTAGTAGCACCAAAAATAAAAAGCCAATACTTGCGAAAAGCGGAATAAAAGGGTAGTAATGTTTAAGATATTTTTTGGTATACTTGTGTTTAGGGCGCAGATTTTTATTTGTCCGCGTTTTGGCGGTTTTCATGTTTTTAATTATAAAACAAGCTTAAGCTTCACGCAAGGCATAAAGTGTAACGGCCGTAGCCTGCACCACATTAAAAGATTCTTTTTGGCCATACATTTT
>CAZSVQ010000050.1:0-3831 GCA_964610345.1 uncultured Candidatus Saccharibacteria bacterium
ATGATGGCACGACAACTATGACCATGCAAGTTCAAGTTGTACTTGGTCCAAAGATTGACGAAAATCAACTTAAAAAAGATGTTGCTGGTAAAAAACGAGGTGACGTACAAGAAATGGTCAAGCAAATAGATGGTGTTCAAGATGCCGATGTTAAGTTTAGCCCGTTTTGGGTGAATGTCGTACCAAAAAATACAGAAAAAATTACTATTACCTATGAAGAGGCTAATAATTAGTGAGTAGCACTATATTGGCGCTTGACATAGGTGAACAGAAAATTGGTATTGCCCGAGCCAATACTATTGCTAAAATTGCTGAACCGCTTGTAACTTTAGCCAATGATGATCAGTTTTTGAGTAAACTAAAAAATTTAATAATAGAACATCAAGTTGAGCGAATAATCGTTGGTTTGCCAAGAAACCTTGAAGGGCAAGACACAAAGCAAACTAGTTATGTTAAAGAATTTATTCAGGGTTTAAACTTAAAGGCAGAAATTGTGTTTCAGGATGAAGCGCTGACATCTGTTAGCGCAGAAGATCTGCTGAGCAGTTCTGGCAAAGCCTACAATAAAGAAGACATCGATGCAGTAGCGGCATCAATTATACTCGATGATTATATTAAGGGAGAGTTTTAATCACTATGATCGGCAAAGCACGTCGTAAACGATGGCTAAAATGGTTTATTATTATTGCGGTGATCGGGCTATTGCTGTTAATTGGGGGCGTAATATTTGCCAGAAATTATTACAATTCAAACTTAAAACCGGTTAGTAGTCAGCAGTCACTAATAGAAGTTGAAATTGAGCCTGGGCAAACTTTACCAGAAATAAGCAAACAACTTAAAGCTAAAAAACTAATCCGTAACCAACAGGTATTTGAGCAATATGTACGTAACAATGGTGCAGCTGAGGATATTAAAGCAGGAACTTACGAACTAAGCCCCAGCTACGGTGTACCAGAGATTGTCTCTGTTTTAACCCAGGGCAAAATTGTTAGCAAGCTTGTTACGATATTGCCCGGTGCTCGAATAGACCAAGTAGAGAAGATGCTAACCAATGCTGGCTATAGCGAAGCAGTAGTTAAAGACGCGCTTAATCCTGCTAACTATGTAGATCATCCGGCCTTAGTTGATAAACCTGCCGATGCTAGTCTGGAGGGGTATTTATACCCTGAATCGTTTGAGCGCACATCTAGCACAACCGCTAAGCAAATCGTTACAGCATCACTAGATGAAATGCAAAAGCGGCTAACACCAGAAATCAGGCAAGCTTTCACAGCCCAAGGCTTAACCTCGCACCGGGCGATTATTTTAGCGTCAATAGTTGAAAATGAAGTTTCTAAACCTGAAGAGCGCCAACAGGCTGCCCAGGTATTTTTAAAAAGATTAAAAACCGGTATGATGCTACAGTCTAACGCTACCGATAACTTGTCCCCAGAGTATGACACTTATACAATTGCCGGTTTACCACCTGGACCAATCAGCAATGTAACCCAGTCAACTTTAGAGGCTGTTGCGTACCCGGCTCAAACAGATTATTTATACTTTGTTTCTGGAAAAGATTGCGTAACGCGGTTTGGTGCAACGCTCGAACAGCACGAAGCTAATAAATCTCAACACGGCATTGCTACGGCCGAAGATCACTGTCGATAACAGATATTCATAAAGGTAAAAACAAGTTGCATAAGCTATACCAAAAATGATAAAATAAAAGGTGATAATAGCTATTTTTGTATACATATAACAGAGGTAGCGGTTATCCATTCTAGCAAGTAACAACTTAGAATAATCAAGTGGTCGAACCCTTGAATAAATCATAAAAACTTGCAGAATGCTCGGGATGAATATCCAGGAGACAAATATTAGTACTACACAACAAACTGCCGATCGAGATGTTAATTCGCGGCTCAACAGTTTGCAATCAGATATTAAGAACCAGCCACTTATGAAGCGGTTGCTTAATAAACAAAATCGTCGCAAAACGATCGGGTTTTCATTACTTTTCGCCAACGTAACTTTATTAGTTATTGTTGCTGTTTTTGTTTTGCAAAAACCCAACACCACTGGCACAACTGTTTCTAATGCTGTTTTGGCTACTAAGTCAGAGGCTACAGCCAACCCTCTAGACACTCTATCTTCAGCAGATATTGCATTAAACGTAGCCAGAGTTACCAATTTGCCAGAACAGACTGCTGTTGCCAACTTGGCAGACAGCATGAATGATCAGTTAACGGTGACCCCGGCAGATGACATTGTAGTTACTCAACCACAGATTATTGCATCTGGTCTAAAATCTCGCGCCGATATTCAAACTTATGTCGTACAGGCTGGCGATACGGTTTCTAGTATTGCCACAAAGTTTGGGGTAACCTCAGATACAATCCGTTGGACAAATAATTTAACTGGCGATGCTGTTGGCGCTGGTACAAATTTAACAATCTCACCGGTAAACGGGTTAGTTTATACTGTTCAGGCGGGTGATACTATTGATAGTTTGGTTGGTCGTTTTGGAGTTGATAAAGATAAATTCGTTGCCTTTAATGACCTAGAATCAGGCAAACTACCTGGTGCGGGCGAAAAGGTAGTTATGCCGGATGGTCGTCCAGCACCAACTGGTGGTGGGTCAAGGCGAGGCGCACAACCAACATCAGCCTTCGGCAGTGCTGCTGGGTTCCAGGCTGTGTACGGTCCCGCTAACGGTTATGATTATGGTTATTGTACTTGGCATGCTGCTAACCGTCGGGCGCAGTCTGGCCGGCCAATACCTACAAATCTCGGTCATGCAAAATCTTGGTATAGCCGAGCTCAAGGTGGTGGAATGGCTGTTGGGGCAACACCACAAGCTGGTGCGGTACTTTGGCATGCTAACCTTGGTGGTTTGGGCCATGTTGCTTATGTGGAATCTATGAATGAAGACGGTTCTGCGCTTGTATCAGACATGAACTACCCATCTTGGGGTAGAGTAACTTACCGTACCGTGCCCCCAAGTGAATTCGGTAATTACCGGTTCATTTACTAGATAATATAAAAAACTAAAAACATGGTATAATATTTTAAAATAATCTAATATTGTTTAAAGTGTTCACTGTACTTAATTGTGTAGTAATGAAAACACTGCCAAGTAAATAAAATGTTTGTAGATAAAGTCAAAATACTAGTAAAAGCAGGTGATGGTGGCAACGGAGTCGTCAGTTTTAGGCACGAAAAATATGTTGATAAAGGTGGTCCGGATGGCGGTGATGGTGGTAATGGTGGCGATATTATCGCCATAGCAGACCGCAACCAAGATACCCTAGCTACTTTTAGGTTCAATAAACGTATAGTGGCAGATGACGGAGGTGGTGGCTCAAAACGAAAAAAGCATGGCCGTAGCGGTGAGTCGCTAATAATCAAACTGCCCGTTGGTACAGTAGTGTCCAATATTGACGGCAAAATTATTTGTGATTTAACAGAAGACAAGCAAGAATCTCTAATAGCCAAGGGTGGTAAGGGTGGTTTTGGGAACGCACATTTTAAATCATCAGTACGTCAAGCACCACGGGTGGCCGAAAAAGGTGAGCCCGGTGAAGAACTAGAATTAAATTTAGAAATGAAGATGATCGCTGATGTTGGCCTAATTGGTTTGCCCAATGCCGGCAAATCAACTTTGTTGTCGCGCATAAGTAATGCTCGCCCCGAGATAGCGAATTATCCATTCACTACAATTGTGCCAAACCTTGGTGTAGTTGATGCTGGTGGTACCAGTATTTTGGTTGCCGATATTCCTGGGTTAATAGAAGGTGCTAGCTTGGGTAAGGGTTTGGGCGATGAATTTTTGCGTCATGTAGAACGCACCAG
>CAZSVQ010000051.1:0-3787 GCA_964610345.1 uncultured Candidatus Saccharibacteria bacterium
GTTAAAGATACAACTTTATATTTGAGCAGATTAGCTACTTGCAATAGTCGCTATTCTTGCCGCTTGCAGGATCACCTGCAGGTAAAGCCTTTAAGGTCGCCTGATCACTACCTGGCAGCCAGCCGTCTAGCCAACACACCGCATGCCAAGTCAGCTCTCCCATTGGATGATTTGTTTTATAGGCTTGGCTTTTGCTTGCCTCATTTTCTTGGCGATAATCATAGACTCCCCAGTCAAAGAACGTATTGTTTTCGCTCAGTATGCCGACTTTTGTTGCAAGCACATCACCTTGTTTCACAACCACATTTTGGCCTATCGGTTGGGTCGCAGAACTACTGGTCGGTTTTGGCCATGTGTCTGCGATTTTTTGCAGATTAGCCGGCAACTCCCTGATGTGGCCAATCCTGTACATAACCCCGCAGTTATTCATAGCGTCAAAGGTATACTGCACCTCTCCCTCGGCAATGTAACTACCACCACGAACCAAATACCCATCAATCGGAGCGGTTACGGTAATTTTGTTGTCAGTTGAGTTATCAAAACGGAATCCACCATGCGGTTTGTAGTTGCCTCCTCTGGTTTGTCCAGGATATAGCACAGAAGTTACTTTGCTTAGGTCTACTGGCGCGGTAAGCATGGGTTGGTCAGGGCACTTTGGAGGTGCTTGTGTTGATCGCCAGCCATTCTCGGATTGCTGCCATATCAGACCTGTGTCCTTAGTTTCGCTTGGTGATGCTTGAGTTTGCGAGTCCACTGCCTTAGTATCATCATTCTTCTTATTCCCAGATAACACCTTGAAACCGATGAGTCCAATAACTCCTAGTACGGCAAGCACTATCAGTAGCTCGATAACACTGAAGCCTAATTGTTTTTGTTTTATATGCATAGGGTTAGTCTAAACCGCATATGTTTATAAAACAATGTGAAACCTTCTACCTAAGAAAAAAGTCCGGTACAAGCCGGACTCTTTTGCTGATACGCCTGTAGCTAAAAGCTACCCTGAGATTAGTAGGATTTTGTGGCGCCTTCTTCTACTGCTTTTTCAGCATTCTCTTTAGACATCATGGCACAAACGGTAGTTCCGCAAGCTGCGTGCTTGCCTTTAGCCATGTAGCCACCCTTGGCAGTCTGTACAACTTCTGGTGATGACAGTTCAACACCTTTTTCCTTACATTTAACGCAGTATCCTGTTGCCATGTCTGTCTCCTCTTGAGTTGATTGTGATCTTTAATAACCTGTTTATTATACCGTCTACTTGGAAAATAGCTAACTCTGAGGTAAAAAGTACGTAAAGGGCTCAGCGCATTGATGGAGCGTTCACTTGGAATAGCACGGTTGACTCTCTATCCCTGTGCTGTTGTAATCATCATATGCGCATGCAAAATGCAGATTCTTTAGGCCATGAGATTAGGGGCATTATGGAGACGGTGAGATCAGACTGTCGAGAAGCCATGGAGGCAACACGTCCCCCTGAACCACCTCAACCAATTATTACAGAGTTTGTTGAAGGCCAAAAAGCATTTCATCTTCATGATCCATACAGTTTTGATACCGTTGCAATAAGGGCTGTCTACGGCGCATTCACAGTGCAACGATGTGTGCGTGACCGTCGAATCCGATTTTTACAAAGGGCGGGGGCTATTCTTGACCACCTCATTGCGAAAGGAGAAGAACGCCTGGGTTAATCAAGGTTTACTCTGGCAGTTGCTTTCGGGCCGGCCAGGAGTTTGCGGCCGCCTCATCGAAGCCAAGAAAAAAGCCCGGTACAAACCGGACTCTTTTCTTGGTGCAAGATAGTTGACGCATTTCAAACATCGGCTATTGAGGCTGTGAATGACCAAAAGCTAAAAAATCTGGTTAGGTTGTTCAATTTATCTGGCGATTTGCTCTTCGAATGATTTCGTACCGTCAATCACTATATCCGCTGTTTCCAGTGGTTTTACTTTGTTGAAGTGAGCATCTTCTTGCGGCTGCCAAACTTTTTTCCAGGAACGATAGCCTTGCTCTAGGGGCATTTCGTCACGTTCTTGACCTCTTTGTAATGCGAGTTTGGCTGGTGTTTCAACCCATATCTTTAAATCGTATTCAAGGTCAAAGGCAAAGCTCCCACTTCGCTCTATGATAATTCCTTTTGTAATCCTGAGCTTTTTATTAGACATTGGCTCTTTATCACCCCACCGATATGGACGATATATAAACTCAGATTTCCCCTTTTGCAATTGTGATAAAACTTCTTTCTCAAAACGACCCTCATTAAATGAGCCGAATGCGATAGTATTATCATCAGGCTCAAAGTATTCGTCACCATTCAATATGCTAAAACCAGGTAAAAGTTTTTCTATATATTCAGTCAGCGTAGTCTTACCTGCACCCCCTCGACCGTCAATTGCAATAATATAGAACTTTCCGTTTATGGGCGGCTTGCTGAACAGCTTACTTTTTAGGTCAACAGTCATAGCTTACCCCTTACAATACCTTTGCAGTTTTTTGCCCCGCAGTTGCAGTTCATTTCCCAGTCTTTTGTTGAAAACTCAGCATAGTCACCAGTCAATTCTTCACCTGCTTCAATGTCTCTTAATGCAACACGGTTTTTGTCTGTATTAGGGTCACAGCTGTGGTTGCCATAATTACCTGGATGCTTTTCACGTTCCGATATTGCAGCAGTATGTGTTCCGTCCCCATTGGCAACAGCGTCCCACTCCTTGCCGTTCGCTAAACACCACTCTGTAAATTCCTTAAACTCCTCGTCGGTATAAATTTTTTCATCGTAAGGTTCTTCACCTTTTGAAATCCAGATAGCTGTACCCTTTTTTATAGGCACTTTTGCAAACAGGCCCTTACCCTCAATAGGTGAGTCCTTAATTTCAATGTCAGGGTTGATGATTAGTGCCATAGGTCAATCTTATCAAAAAAGACCCAAAATGGGTCTAAATGTTTGAAAGCTCTCTGAGCAAAAAACGTTTGGGTTGTATTGGTGCAAGATAGTTGACGCATTTCAAACATCTGCACTTGAGCAACACGGTAACGCAAAGCTAAAAGATTTGGTTAAGATTTTTAATCTATCTGATAACTTAATTACTTAGTATGTCGCTTGTTCTCTTTTGCAACCAGGCCACCACTTTGACATCGCCGTCTGTTGCGTTATCATAAATCTCATGCAGGGCAATTCTCAGCTGGTAGCATCTTATTCTCGCACGGTAGTCGTCAGTTCCATTAAGCAGCTCTTCCCAGTATTCGGCAGATTTTTGCATGCAAACAAGCCATGGACTCCAAAAGTATGCAATAGCAATGTCGTAAAGAGGGTCGCCATAAAGGGCATTTTCCCAATCAATAACCGACTTTATTTGCTTGGCTTTCACAATTACATTATTAGCACCAAAGTCGCCATGTACTAACTTTCTATCATTTGGGCAAAGGGATACCAAACGCTTTAATTCATCCTTAATCTTTTCAACAAGTTCCGTATCAATAACTTCAACTACACTATCCCAGTCATAATCTAAGACGGCTAATGTAAAATCTTGCCATGTTTCGTATTTCCCATTTCCATTCTCATCAAACTCACCATAGCCACTTGTATTTGATATGTCGATTTTACCGATTTCAGACCATACATCTGTGAGTGGTTCTAATAATCTGGTAATTTGTGCTGAATCAGCGTCTTGTAGAGTGACGCCACTTATCAGCTCAGATATGCAATATGAATGGTTACTATCAACATGGCCCAGCTTTAATACTCGTGGTATTGGAATTTTGTCAGACCCGAAGTGTTTATAGGCGTATTGGT
>CAZSVQ010000052.1:0-3688 GCA_964610345.1 uncultured Candidatus Saccharibacteria bacterium
GTTACCCAAGTTTGACCAGGTGCAAGTTTTAACGGTTGGCCATCGGCGCCGGTAAATTTGAACTGAGCTTTACGCCCGGCTTTAGACCAAGTACCTTCTGTGGTCGTCCCATTTTGGAATATCAAAACCTTGCCACCGTCATTTATGGCATAAACCGAATAAATGCCGTCTTGGGTGCGCCTTACAACTGGCACAACCAATACTTTAGGGGCTAATTGGGCATTACTTTTAGCATCCATATGTGGGCGGCCACCTTCATTACGCAGATAGGTGTTAGTAGCCGCATCATAGTTGTAAACAACATTGTAGTTTGCGCTGGACATTCTGATGTTGACCGTTTTAGCATTAGGGGTTGCAGAGGTTTTATCTTCCCCGCCCCGTACAAAGCCTTCGTAGGTACTAGTCCAGCCGTTGTTCTTTTCGATCTCTTTTAGCTTAACAACATTAGTGTACATATTATGAGGTGCATAACGCGACTTCTCACGCCAGTAAGCACTACTGTTAGCGCCACTTTGTTGGTCTAGGTCTTTGATACCTTGTGCTCTAATTTCTGCTAGTGCTTGGGGGCTTCCACCAACGTGAACAATAGCTCCGTCGTAAGGGCCAAGAAAGTCTAAATAGTATGGTCGGACACTGCGAACAGGCCCAACATACTCTGGTAAATTATCTTTAAAAATGGCATGAAAACGAGTTATGCCACCTTCGGCCACGGCTTCGTAGATTACGTCGGCATCTTTAAGGCCAGATTGAGGGCGAGCGTCAGGACTATTCTCTATTTGAATACCAGTAACAGTACGCTGGTTGTATTCTACTGGTACTTCAAGGCCAGTTGTTTTTGATGGTTCAGTGGTTTTTGGGGCTTCTTCGATTTTTGGTTGGTCGGCAATTGGTGCTGGTTTTGGCTTTTCACGAGTTAAAGCAAAAGCTGTTGCGCAACCACCAATAAGAATAACGGCAGTTATCACGCCAGCGATTATTTTTTGTTTTTTGGTGAGTTTGCTAAAAGGGTTTTTCTTAGAGCGTTTTTCTTTTTTTTCATCAACAACTTTGGGTTCTTTGACTGCAAAAAAATCACTATTTAGGTTTTGGGGCTGACCATTAGTATCGGCAGTCGGTTTGTTTTTGTTAAGCATAAAAATTATTATAGCAAACAAAATAAAACTCGTTAATCGTTGCGGTAAACATAAGAAGATAGTATAATATATCAAATGACACAAAACCCTTCTGTTGTCCAGACTAAATTGTTACTTTTACGGGTACCACGGACAAATGATAAAAAAGAACTGGCAGCTGAACAGATGTTTGCCAGTATTCACGGGTTATTATTAAAAGAACGGACGAGCTTTTTTGGTAAAGTTGGGCGTGAGCATCTTAGCTTCGAAATAGCGGCCTTGCACAAACAAACTGGTTTTTATATTTGGCTACCAACAGACCTAGTTGGCTATATTGAAGAGCAAGTATATGCGCAGTATCCGTCGGTACAGATTTCTGAAGTAGAAGATTATCTGATGCACGGTAATGAGTATACAACGCATGTTTATACTGAACTTGTTTTACAGGCTAATGATGTATTGCCAATAAAAACCTTCCCCAGTTTTGAGGTTGACCCGCTTGCCGCCATCACAGCCTCACTAGCTAAATTAGAAGAAAACGAACGTGCTGTTGTGCAATTTTTGGTACGGCCAGTATATAACAGCTGGTATTCTAAAGCTCAAAAGTATGCCACAAATTTGCAAAACGGTAGCTCGTTTGGTGGGCTTGCCAAAGCTTTAATGAATGGCACAGATAATACTCAACCCAAACAAATTAGCCCTGTTGATCAAGCGCGCATAAAAGCAGCTGAAGAAAAGAGCCAAAAACTCGCATATGAAACAAAAATTCGGATTATCTACGAGGGTAATGTTAGTGGTGCCGAGGCAAGTATGCGTTTGCAAGCTATCGTTGCTAGCTTTAAGCAGTTTAACTCTAACAATCTAAATGGCTTTACATCTAAGAAAATCCATAGTTTTACTACCGGGCACAATTTATTAAGTGATCGTATTTTTACTGGTACTGGTTTTGCTTGCAATATTGAAGAAGTCGCTAGTTTGTATCATTTGCCACATACCACTGTTGAAACGCCATTTTTGCAGTGGGCTTCATCACGTACGGCTGAACCTCCCGCCAATTTGCCGATTGTTTCACCAGAGGGTTACGACCCAGCCCAAGTTAGTCCGGTGGCGGTAACTAACTTTAGGGGTGGTAATACCACATTTGGTTTGCCAAGGAGTGACCGTGGCCGGCATTTATATATTATTGGGCAAACCGGTGTTGGTAAGTCTGGCCTTTTGGAGCTGTTAACGATTTCTGATGTTTACAGCCCTTATGGTTTTGCGGTGATTGATCCTCACGGCGATTACGCCATCAATACTCTGCGACGGGTACCTCCAGAGCGTGCCAAAGATGTTGTTTACTTCAATCCAGCTGATACCGCCTTCCCGATTGCTTTTAACCCAATGGAAGTCAATGATGCAAATCTCAAAACTCACACCGCCTCAGAATTGATTGGGGTGTTAAAGAGGATGTTTGATTCTTGGGGTCCTCGACTAGAATATATTTTGCGATACACCTTGCTAGCACTACTCGATTACCCAAATTCTACCATGCTAGATATCACTAGAATGTTGACCGAAAAATCATTTAGAAATGATGTTTTAAACCACGTTCAAGACCCAGTTGTTAAAAATTTTTGGTTGGTAGAATTTGCTAGCTGGAATGACAAATTTGCCACTGAAGCGGTTGCGCCAGTATTGAATAAAGTTGGGGCATTTACGGCCAACCCAATTGTACGTAACATTGTTGGGCAACCCAAAAGTAGCTTTAATATTCGTCAAATTATGGATGAGCGTAAGATACTAATTGTCAATTTATCGCGTGGTTTAGTTGGCGAGGACAACGCTGCCCTACTTGGGGCATTGTTAGTAACTAAAATTCAGTTGGCTGCGATGAGCCGTGCTGATATAGATGATGTTGCCAAGCGAGTACCTTTTTACTTATATGTTGACGAATTTCAAAACTTTGCCACGGATTCTTTTGCAACCATATTATCTGAAGCTCGTAAATATGGCTTATGCCTTACAGTTGCCAACCAATATATTGCCCAGATGACTCAAGAAGTCCGCGATGCAGTGTTTGGAAACGTTGGCTCTACTGTGGCCTTTAGGATGGGTGCGGACGACGCTAGAGTAATGCAACGCTATTTTGAGCCTCGCTTCGAGGAGCATGATTTAGTGCACATGAATAACCGTAACTTTGTAATTAGCTTGACCATTGGTGGTGAGAAAGTCCAAGCTTTTTCGGCTACTTCACTTAATTTGCCTCCACAAACAGAAGATAATCAGTATCAGGCAATTGTTGAGCATTCACGTTCAACCTATTCTAGCCAGGTAAAAGAAATTGAAGATTACGTTCAGGATCGATATATCGTGCCTTCCCAAAAAGTGCCTAGCTTTAAAAAAGCATCACCTGCAACACCTCAGCCCGTAAATCTAAAAGAGCCAACACAACCAAGTATTAAAACTAGTAAGGAATCAGAGCCAAATTTTAAACCTAGCCCATACGAGGTTGACCCCGCAGACAGAAAAACTTTAGTTAAAAAAACTGCAACCGAAGCGCTTGGGTCAGTGGTAGTACCAACATTGGCAGCAGA
>CAZSVQ010000053.1:0-3073 GCA_964610345.1 uncultured Candidatus Saccharibacteria bacterium
AACAAAACCACTGGCATAATATCTGACCCAGTAGGACTAGCCATGTCTAACTCTAGCTATGACCAGTTAGCTAATACTGGACAAGAAAGCCTAGTAGCCGGACTAGTAGCTGGACTAACCATGATAGCTGGTAGCATAGCCTTAATAACCACCAGACTTAAAGACAAGGTTAAGTATAGTTTTAAAAGGTAGTATAATTGGGTTATGAGTAGGGGAAAGACCAAGACTAAGACTATAACTAAACTAAAAACTAAAATAAAATCTAACCCTAAAATCAAAACAAAAAAAGGTACAGCCAAAGACCAAACATTTAGAGTTGCGCTACTTGTGCCATTTAGCTCTGACGATCCAAGCCGTAATAGAATTTGGCTACATATTAAAAAGTGGCTAGAAGATAGTTTAAAAATGCCAATAGTAGTTGGCGAACATTTCCCTGAAACCCCAGCCGATTACAACCTTAGCTTTGCTCGTAATGATGCAAGCTTTAAAGCTGGCGATTGGGATGTAGCCATAATCCATGACGCCGATACGCTAATTAACCCACAGCAAATACTTGACGGAGTAAAGCTCGCATACGAAACCGGAGCTGTAACCTACCCATTTACCGAACGTTGGGAGCTCGATTTTGCTGGAACCGAAAAATTACTTAAAGATGATAGTAGTGATTGGGCAAAACACCTAAAAAAATACTCTCGGAATCAGCCTCTTGGCGGTTGTATGATAGTCCGACGAGATCTGTGGGAACTAGTACGTGGTTTTGATACTGGCTTTGTAGGTTGGGGGCACGAAGACGGTGGTTTTGCTATGGCCTGCGAAACCCTTAGCGGCAAGAAGCTTAAGCGGATAAAAGGGAACTCGCTTCACCTAGAGCATACTTTTGCACCAGCTAAACGTCCAGATAACCCAAGGTACCTTGCTAACAAAGAACGAGTTAATCGATATCAGGTAGCACATAGCAAACTAGATACCAAAGCTATGCGAGCACTGCGTGACGAGTCTATACCTACTGATACAAAGGCTGGCATGATATGGCCAAAAGCAAATGTCAAGAATGCTATGGATGCCTTATCAGCACTAATATTACTAACCGATATAACTAATGTATTAGATAAGTACAAATGTACTTATTGGCTAAGCGACGGTACACTGCTTGGTGCAATAAGAGAAAACGGTTTTATCTCACATGATGGTGATATGGATCTCGGCATATGGTATAAAGACTTTGATACCAGGGTTATCCATGAACTCGTAACTCGATATAACTGTGGCATACAGCGCCTGCAAGGTAGGCCTGATGATGGCATGGTTATAACTTTAGGCAGAGCTGGTTTGCACCTAGACATGTTTTTTTACTATCCTATAAAAAAATCCATAGCTATTAAAAACAGTAGGATATATTCTTGTTTATATTTGTTAGATAAACCCTTTAACACGTCAAATTCGGCAAAACGGTTTGACTGCCCATTCCCAGATTTTAAGCCACTTGTTAAGCATACATTTATGAACAAGCAATTTTGGGTGCCAAAGAATGCAGAGGAGCATTTAGTGGCAATATATGGTAATGATTGGCAAACACCGAATAAAGATTGGACGTTTGAAGAAAATCAAGAAAATCTAAAACTCAGCCATACCGTTAAAGATATGAAGTCAGAAAGACTACTTGCAGAAAAATATTTAAAAATAACATTAGCATGAGCAATGATACATAAAAAACTAACTTACGTAGAGTTTGAGGTGTTAACTCAATTAGCCAACGAAGATATCAAACCTACTTACCTATTAAAAAATAGTCTACCTAAAAACTTAAAATCGCAATTTAATAAAACCCTGGATAATCTTGATGCCAATAACTACTTAAAAATCCACCAAAATCACATCAGAATAACCAGTAAGGGATTAGAGGTATTAGAGCAGTACAAGGTCAAACGAGCAGTTATTTTGGCGGCCGGTAAAGGTGAACGTATGCGTCCAGAAACTCACGCAACTCCCAAACCAATGGTCAAAGTGCACGATAAACGGATTATTGAGACTCAAATTGATGCTCTACACCAGGCAGGTATTACAAATATAACTATAGTCCGCGGGTATTTAGGGCATATCTTTGATGAGCTTTTATCAAAATATTCTAACCTAAAATTTATTGATAACCCAGATTGGGATAAAAAAGGTGCAATTGTGTCTACGCATTTAGCAATAGATTTGTTAGCTAATGCATATTTGACAGAAGGGGATATTTACATAAAAAACCCAAACGTAATTAGGCCATACGAGTATAGAAGTTTTTATTGCGGAATACCGGGCGAAGTAGCTGAAGATTGGCATTTTTACACCGATGAGAATAAGCAAATTCATACATTAGCCCATGGTAATACCCAAATACTAAAAGGTTTGCCCCATAAGTTTGTGGGTATAATGTATTGGTCAAAAAAACACGTAGTTCAGCTTAAACAAGATTTGCAACAATTTTTACAAAACCCTGATAATCACCAACGGTTTATAGAATCTTTGCCATTTGATGAATCAACAAAAGACTATAATATTTTTGCTAAACACCTAGATAAAGATGATGTTACAGAAATAGATACTTTTCAAGAGCTTCAAAATTTGAGAAATATTATTTTAACAGTATAAAATGGGGCGATGTTTCAATATGAGTCGTAAAGTTTAATACACCAAACTACTAGTAAAAAATGTCCAGGTTCACATACATCGAGGACACTCCTAGAATATAACTAGGAGGTTCTTATGTATAGAAAAACAGGTATTGGTGTACCTGTTGGTTTGCGGAGCGCAGCTCCGCCAAACCTAGGGCAAGTCAAAACAACAATAACTCTCAGTAAATCAGCTAAGCTCAGACTTAAGTGGCTAGACTATTATTTTGCTCATAGCAGTAATGCAACACTCACAGCACGTCATTTTGGTATTTCTAGGAGTTGTTTCAACAAATGGAAAGCTAGATATAACAAACAAGGTCTGCGTGGGCTAGAAGAGTGCTCAACCCGTCCTAATCATGTGCGCCGTTCATTGTTACCAATAGAGGTTTCATCTACTATACGGAGTCTCAGAAAAGCTA
>CAZSVQ010000053.1:3083-3417 GCA_964610345.1 uncultured Candidatus Saccharibacteria bacterium
TAACCCTGAACTATCTAAATACAAACTAGCAGTTATCTTAAAACGAGATTTTAGTTACTAAGTTAGTGCTTCTACAATTGGTCGAATTATCTCACGCTATAATTTGTTTTTTACGCCTCCAATCAAAAAGAAGAAACATCCAGGTCGCAGGCAAAGTGTTACACGTCAGCGTAAACCAAAAGACTTTACCGTCATTGATCCACTAGACTTAGTTGAGGTAGACGTGAAACATCTACCGAACACAAGCCAGAAGCGCTATGCCTTCGTAGCCATTGATGTGGTCAGCAAACAAGCTTCCATACATGTCAGTACTAGTATTTCAAGCAACCAGGGA
>CAZSVQ010000054.1:0-3403 GCA_964610345.1 uncultured Candidatus Saccharibacteria bacterium
TTAGACATAACCATTCCACGAGCAAAAGTGTCCACGATGTAGTGAGTAAGTGCAATAGTATTGTTTACTTAGCCTAGAGTAAGTATAATTAGTGCTAGAAAGCGCAAAATTACATGAGCGTAAATAGCCATAACAAACATTTACTCAATAGACGCAAGAAAACGAAGCAAGAACCAATCGACAAATTAGTTTACTTTGCAGTAATTCTTGGTCCATTAATGACATTGCCACAATTATATACAATATGGGTACAAAATAGCACTGATGTATCTGTCATTTCGTGGGTATCCTACCTAGGTATAGCAGTCATTTGGCTACTTTATGGACTTAAACACAGAGAAACACCTATCATCCTAGTTCAGCTTTTGTGGATTGTTCTCGATGCTTTAATAGTTATCGGGTTAATGCGTTAGTTAAATACATATTCATAACTTGCCCCGACGGCTACATTACAAAGTAGAAACTTATAATCCTTGAGGTAGTAATACTCATATAGCTTGTGTTGGTCACGTTAGCACGTGATATAACATTTGGATCGTTTTATAATTTATTCACTTCAAGTTCTCACAAAGTTCAAAACAATAACAGCAACACCAGTACTAGCGGTAACGGTGGCCGTTCCTCTGGTTCTTTATACGACCCTGGCGAGCTAGCCAGGCTAAACTATGTTAATTATTGGGTCATGTTAGAACTATATTTCATAATATTTGACAAGCATTGTTTACGAGTGTATAAATTAAAACAATGATTAATTCACAAATAAGTAATCGACATCATTTTCATAAAACGCCGGAGTATATCGGTTAACTTGCATTTGTAAAATATACAATTAGCGCCGAGCACTCCGGCGCTTTTTTTTGTAAATTTGTAAGGAGATATTATGAACACGTTTCAAATTGGAGTTATTGGATCTATGGCTGATCTAGGGTATGACGATAAGCTCAAGAAAATTGCCAATGATATTGGAACTGAGATTGCGAATCAGAATTGTTTGTTGGTATATGGTGCAGAAAAGGATAGCGATTCTTTGCCGACTGTTGCGGCTTTGGCTTCAAGGCAAGCGGGCGGGCTTACAGTAGGCATAACCTATGACAATAATAAACAAGTGTACAATAAAAATGCTGCATCAGTGATTGTTTGCACCGGCCTGATTAGAGGTGGTGGCAGGGAGCTTGTCCAGGCACTGTCATGTGATGGTATTATTGCAATATCGGGTGGATCAGGTACGTTAAATGAAATTTGTGTGGCCTATCAAGCCAATATACCTGTTGTAGTAATGAGTAGCTCCGGAGGATGGTCAGATAAATTAAAGAATAGTTTTTTGGATAATCGTAAGCGATATCAATTCAAATCGGCACAGAATCCAAAACAAGCATTAGAAATATTAATAAAAATGTTACAATATAGGGAACAACTATGAGTATATCAACACAGCCATATAAGGGAGCGCGAGATTTTTACCCGGAGGACAAGCAACTTCAACAATGGATGTTTGGTGTGTGGCAAAAAACTGTTGAATCGTTTGGATATGAACAATACGATGCTCCACTGCTAGAGCCAACAGAGATTTATGCAACTAAAACAAGCGATGAAATTGTTAACGAACAAACCTATAGTTTTGTTGACCGTGGCAACCGAGCGGTTACAATCCGGACAGAAATGACACCATCTGTTAGTAGAATGGTGGCTGGTAAACGCCAAGAACTAGCTTATCCGTTACGGTGGTATTCGATACCAAATCTGTGGCGTTATGAACGGCCACAACGTGGCAGGCTACGCGAATTTTGGCAATTAAATGTTGATTTGTTTGGCATTAGCAATTTATCGGCTGACTTTGAGATGGTTCAGCTAAGCAATGCGCTAATGAAAGCTTTTGGCGCTAAACCAAGTATGTACACAATTAAGGTTAATAGTCGCAAGCTCATTAACTTTATCCTCGAGGAATATTTAAAATTAGATGATGTTGAATCAGAAACTTTAATACATCTGTTTGATAAGATGCATAAAATGCCAGAAAGTGAGTTTTTGGCAAAACTAGATACGGTAATTTCACCAGATCAACGCGAGAACGGTGTTACAGAAAAAATCCTTGCTTTGTTAAAAGCTAAGCGCTTAAATGATTTACCAACTGAGATTCAATCGCACTCATCAGTTAAGGAGTTGAGTAATTTATTGGAGCTTGCCAATCAAGATGGAATATCCAATGTTAATTACGACATAACGCTTATGCGCGGATTTAATTACTACACAGACATTGTCTACGAGGTTTTTGATACTCATCCAGATAACAATCGATCTATGTTTGGTGGTGGGCGCTATGATGGTTTGGTTGCACAATTTGGGGTTGAGCCAGTGCCAACGGTTGGCTTTGGTATGGGTGACGCCACACTATATAACTTTTTAGTTTTGCACGACCTGCTACCAAAGTTAAAAAGTCGGATAGATGTTTATGCAATTTTGCTAGGTAATGTGTACGAGCAAGCCTTAAAGCCAATAGAATTATTACGAGAAATGGAACTTAATGTAGCCGTAGATAGTACCGGGCGGAAGTTAGACAAACAAATCAAAACAGCCGATAAAAAAGGCATAAGATATGTAATGTTTATTGGCGATTTAGAAATAACTACCGGTCAATATAAAATTAAAGATTTACAAACTGGCATGGAAGAATCACATAGTTTAGAGCGTATCGCTAGTATGATAAAAGATTACCGTAAAAAATAATGACAGCTGTTAATCATTCGATAATGGGTTCTATTATTATAGTATCTGTGGCGAACCCTATTATTGGTTTGCCGTTGGCCTTTGCATCACATTTTATACTCGATGCTTTGCCTCACTTTGGGGCTCACACAGTTGCCAAGCCTGGTAGTAAAGAATTTAATTCTATTCTTCAAACAGATGCTTTTTTGACCTCTTGTTTTATGATAATTGGCACATTTGCTGGTTACAGGGCAGGCTTGCCGATATGGTTGGTGCCGGTTGGCGGAACACTTGGCTGGATCCCTGATGTTATGTGGTACAAGCATTACCAAAATGACATTAACGGAGAAGACAAGCATTGGGACATTGTTCGCAAAGCTCATAAAAAAATTCAACGATATGAACTTTCTTGGGGATGGATTGTCGAATCTGTTTGGTTTATCGCAAGCGTTGCGTTACTAAGCAGGTTAATCTTCATGTAGCAATTTTTTTGATATACTTTTTGCATGACAAATAATCATTGGAATAATCTTCATAAAAAATATAGTGATACAGACTGGAAAAACAAACCGTCTTTGTTTGCAGAAACAGTACGTGAATATTTACCAAGTAAGGGAAAAATACTTGAACTTGGAGCTGGCTTGGGGCAGGATAGCTTATTTTTCGCTATGCAAGGTTACGGTGTAACTGCAACTGATTT
>CAZSVQ010000055.1:0-3309 GCA_964610345.1 uncultured Candidatus Saccharibacteria bacterium
GGTCGTTTTTCTTAAACCACAGCCAGGCGGGATGTTTGAGAAATAGCATGTAGTCGGATTTTGATAAGACCATTTTAATCCTCTGATTTCTGCTTTCGCTCCACTAGTTCAGCCTCAGTGCGTTCATTTAGGTCGTTTAATTGATCTTCTTCAATTTTCCCAAGCTTCATTATGTAAATTATAACATTTTTGCTATGCATAACATTGAAGGTATTTGTTATATAATCAAAGTAGTATTTCAACGCTTGCCTGTCTGTATGGGGGCTGGTGGCTATAAGTAGTAATAATGAAAAGACAGTTTAATTTACAAAATCGTAGGTATATAGGCAACAAATACAAGTTACTTGATTGGATTTTTGATAATGTCCAAAGAAACTGTGACGGTGATACGTTTTTAGACATATTCGCTGGCACTGGAGTAGTGGCCGAACGATTTCTGACTACACAAAAGAAAGTTATATTAAACGATTTTTTATTCTCTAACAAAGTTATCTATGAAGCGTTCTTTAACTCAAACAGAGTAGATTACAGACACATAGAACAAGTGATTGAAGAACTCAAAGAACTGGCCAATAACAGCAAATCCCAAAATTACTTCGATAAACACTTTGGTGACAAGTTTTTCAGCAAAAAAGATGCCCGTAAAATCGGGTTCATACGACAAGCCCTAGATGATTACCTTAACGACAAGAAGCTAGACCAGACTGAATACTATGTTCTATTAGCATCACTCATTTACTCTACTGACAAAATATCAAATACCGTAGGCCACTATGATGCCTATATTAAAGGTAAGCAGATATCTGATAGGTTTGAATTTAATCTAATACAAAATGTAGATACTACAAGTAACGAAATTGAAATTATACGTGGTGACGCAAACAAGGTAGCCGAAACAACTAAGGCCGACATTGTGTTTGTAGACCCACCATATAATAGCCGTCAGTATTCACGGTTCTATCACATATTGGAAAACCTAGTCGAGTGGAAAAAGCCAAAACTATACGGCACCGCCCTAAAGCCCGAAGCCGAAAATATGAGTGATTACAGCAGGTCTAGTGCCAAAGATGTGTTTACCGACTTGATTGAAAAACTGGACTGCAAATATATCGTTGTAACCTATAATAATACATTTAAGTCAAAAAGCACATCATCACAAAACAAGATTACGCTAGAGCAAATAACAGAAATACTCAAGAGTAAGGGCGATACAAAAGTCTTATCTAAAAGCTATCGGTTCTTTAATTCTGGTAAAACAAACTTTGATGACCACAAAGAATACCTGTTTATTACAAAGGTGGCCGTATGATTAGATCCCCGTTCTTTTATGTAGGTGATAAGTACAAACTAATGGGCCAGCTAGTTAAGTTGATGCCGTCTGATATAGAAACTTACATTGACGCTTTTGCTGGTGGTGGTAGTGCCTTCCTGAACGTTAAAGCAAAGAAATATCTAGTTAATGACATAGACAAGAACTTAATAGCCCTACATAAGGTTTTATCAGCCCACGCAAGCGACAAAGAGGCCTTATTCAATAAGATTTACAAGATAATAGATAAATACAATCTAACCTGCTCATTTAACGGCAAGACCACACCACAAGAATTAAAGAAAGCTCACCCAAAGACCTATTTTGCTAAATTCAATAAAGAAGCCTACGTGAGGTTGCGAGATGATTTTAATAATGCAGAACAAGATTTATTAAAATTGTATCTTTTACTTATATATGGTTTCAATCATATGATGCGTTTTAACAGTGCTGGCAAATTTAATCTACCAGTTGGAAACGTTGATTTTAATAAGAACGTTGTAAACGCCCTGCATAACTATCTAGACTTTATGATTGATAGTGACGTGGATTTTTCAGCCGAAGACTATGTTGAATTTATAAGGAAGCAAAAATTAGGTAAAAATGACTTCGTGTATATCGACCCGCCGTATCTGATTTCAGCAAGCGAGTATAATAAACTATGGGGCCACGAACGTGAAGCCGAATTGTATGAGTTACTCGATGAACTCGATACAAAGGGCGTAAGGTTTGGACTTTCAAATATGTTAGAACATAAGGGCAAAAAGAATAACATACTTGAAAAATGGTCTAGCAAATACAACGTCCACCCCGTAAAGAGTAATTACATTAGTTTTAATGATAATTCGATAAAACAGACATCAAGAGAGGTCTATGTAACTAATTATGCCTAGTATTCGAAGAACTCCAGAACACAAGCCATTGTCTTTTACGACAACTATGCGAAACCCTGAGCGTGTAGCTGGCTTTTTGGCGTGTTTGAAGCAATTTGACGGCCAAACCCTAACCAACGAACTTATAGATAAAATTGCAAAACAAATAATCAAGCAGAAACTATACAAGCCCATGTCTATCGGTCGAACTCCTGCTCTGAGGTCTATCTATGAAAGTGATGAAACTTTCACTGAAGAACAACTTGACCAAATACTTGAGGACAACCCACAAAATCACAAAGAGGCTGGTTTTGATAAAGGCTGGCCTAGCCGTTTTGATACGTGGTTCGGTGAAATGGGCAAAGAGCTGGGACTTGTCTATTACGAAATGAACAAGCCTATAAGGATTTCTCAAGCGGGCCATATGCTTTGTGATGCATATGATAGTTTGAGTGCAGACGATGACGTATCTAAGAAGGTTCAAAATGTATTTCTTAATGGTTTTATTAAGTTTCAGTCCAATAATCCATTGCGTAGAAATGCTAATGAAAATGTCCCTGTTGTATTACTTATGAACGTCATTAAATTACTCAAAAACGATGATGACGAAAACGATGCTGGCATATCAAGAAAAGAGATACCGTTTGTATTATGTTGGCCAGACAATGACGCCAATAAACTATACCGATTTATCAAAAGATTTAGAAATGAATACAGATTTAAGGCAAGTGATGATACTGTGTATAACCTATGTTTAGGTCTATTAGGTAGTACTAATCAAACACGTTTCAAGAAATCACAAATAACAAAAGAAAGCGTTGATGATTTTTTGCGAAAAATTAAAATAACGGGCGTGTTTACTCTGCGTGGTATGGGTAGATTTGTAGACTTCAATAAACTAGAACACGAAAAAATAGATTACGTCCTTGCTAATTACGGTGAATACAGAGAGTTTGATAATGAACTAGATTATTACAATTTTGTTGGTTCTATGGACCCAAAGATTATATCTATAGAAACAGATACAGTCACATACAATATTACTGATATTCGCAAGGCTAAACTTATCGAGATTGCCCAAAAATATAGCAATGAACAGATACGTGATGAACTCGAACTATTATCTAG
>CAZSVQ010000056.1:0-1356 GCA_964610345.1 uncultured Candidatus Saccharibacteria bacterium
AACTATTCAGAGGAAGCATTAAAACAACATAAACTGCTTAAAGGTAAAATTAGCCTTAGTTTAAAAGATAATCTTGATTCACAGGAAAAATTAAGCACTTATTACACACCTGGGGTTGGTGCGGTTAGTTCATACGTTGCAAACAACCCAGATCAAACCCGTGATTATACCTGGACAAACAACAATGTAGCAGTAATTAGTGATGGCTCAGCTGTGCTTGGGCTTGGCGACATTGGCTCTCAAGGTGCTCTGCCAGTTATGGAAGGCAAAGCCATGCTATTTAAACACTTTGCCGATATTGATGCTGTACCTATAGTACTTGACGTTCATTCTCCTGATGAAATAGTAGCGACCGTCAAGGCATTAGCTCCAAGCTTTGGTGGCATTAACCTAGAGGATATATCCGCACCTAAATGCTTTGAAGTAGAAGAACGCTTAAAAGCCGAGCTTGATATTCCGGTTTTTCACGATGACCAACACGGTACCGCAATTGTAGTACTAGCCGGGCTAATCAACGCCTGCAAAATAACCAATAAAACCTTTAAAGATCTAAAAATTGTAGTAGTTGGCGCTGGTGCAGCTGGTACGGCAATCATTAAACTACTAAACTTGTACACTCGGACAGAAATATTAGCTGTTGATAGCAAGGGCATTGTTAGCAGTGACCGTACTGACCTAAATATTGAAAAAAAGAAATTACTTGAATTCACAAACCCTAATAATATAAACGGCTCACTCGAGGATGCCTTGAAAGACACTGACGTATTTATTGGTGTGTCAAAAGGTGGATTGCTCACTCCAGAAATGGTAAAAACTATGGCTAAAGACCCAATCATTTTTGCAATGGCCAACCCAACCCCAGAAATACTGCCAGATGAAGCAAAATCTGCCGGCGCATCAATAATTGCCACCGGCCGGAGTGACTTTCCTAATCAAGTTAATAACGCTTTAGCCTTTCCGGGTATTTTCCGTGGTGCATTAGATAACAAAGTGACTAAAATAACCGACGACCATAAAGTTGCCGTGGCAGAAGTAATTGCCAACTTAATAAGTGAACCAACAGTAGATAAAATTATTCCGTCAGTACTTGATGAACGTCTAGTCCCATCAATTGCTGAAGTTATTATTTAGCGCTTAATTTAACCAAGTACCCGAATAACTTCATCCAGAGTTGTTTGGCCGGCGCAGACTTTTAAGATTGCGTCGTGGCGCATATTCTTCATGCCACTTGCAACCGCAGCTTGCTCTATTTCATCTGTAGTTGTAGCCATATTACCGCCCTGCATCAATTTTAGAATTTCACCACTCATCAAAAACTGCTCGCGTAAGGCTAATTGCCCTCGATAGCCGTAGGGG
>CAZSVQ010000056.1:1366-3276 GCA_964610345.1 uncultured Candidatus Saccharibacteria bacterium
GCTTTATATAACTTAATACCGTCTAAATTTGGTTTTTGAATAGTACTTGGTAGAGTATTTATTACTTTTTCAATATATGCTAACTCTTCTGGTGTTGGGTCATAAGCCTGCTTGGTGGTATCATCTAGTTTTCGGACTAGGCGCTGAGCCATAACCAAGCGAATAGCCGAGGCAAAAAGTGGATTAGCTCCAATGACATCCATCAACCGCGTTAGGGCAGCGGCTGCTGAGCCAGCATGGAAGGTAGAAAGTACCAAATGTCCTGTTAACGAAGCTTGTAGTGCCGTTTTTGCGGTGTCCATGTCGCGAATCTCACCAACCATAACAATATCTGGGTCTAACCGTAAAACTGCCCGCAACTTTTCGGCAAAACTTACATCTTGTGTTCCCTGACTGGTTACTGAAATCTGGGTTAAGCCCTCAAATTGATATTCTACCGGGTCTTCGATGGTGATAATCTTACGGCTCTCATCATTTAAAGAATTAAGCATAGAATATAGAGTTGTGGTTTTACCAGAGCCAGTTGGTCCAACCGTCAATACCAACCCTGATGGTTTGGAGATAATATCATCAACAATTTTGCGTTCATTTTCATCTAAACCAAGTTTATTTAAGTTATACATTTCTTGACTCATGTTAAATAAACGCATCACAATGTCCATGCCGTGAATAGCCGGTACGGTTTCGACACGCAAATTAACATCAACTTCGGCCCCGTCTGCCATGCGTACCCGCTGAGCAATATGACCTTGCTGTGCATCCGGTGCTTGAGTTGAAACATTTGCCGAACTTGCAATAGCAGAAACTAAAATGCGGTATTTTTCTGGGCTAATTTTGGCAATTGGGTGCAAAACACCGTCTATCCTAAAACGTACTCGAACATAATCACGCTGGTTTTCAGTGTGAATATCTGATGCTTGGAGCTTATGAGCTTGATGCACTAAATATGCTAGCATATCATCGGCACGGACTTTCTCAAGCATGTCCGAAACGCGCAAAATTAAATCATCTTTGCCGGCATTTGTAAGCTCTATATCTTGGTATTCAACCTTCTTTGGCGGATCATAAAGTCGCATATATTCACGGAAGCCACTGTCTGATATGAGGGCAAAATTAATCCTCTGATCCAAAAAACGCTGCCTAAGACTTGACATTGTAGTCTGAGATGTTGTATTAGTAACACCAAACGTAATGTTATGAGTATCGGCTTGGATTGGCACAATTTTGAAATGATACAGCTCATCTTTGGTTAAAATATCTTTATACAAAGTTTTGCTAATAATTTGAGAAGTATCTATGTAAGAAAGTCCGAGGATTCTTGCCCGGCGCAAAGTTGATTGCTCATCATCATAGCGCGCATCTTGACTCATTCAATAATCCCACCCAAAGTCATTTTAAACATATGTATACATTTAAACACAGATGTTAAACTATGTGAATGCGTTCAATTGTAATTATTGCACATGATATTCGCAGTGCTCATAATATTGGCTCACTGTTCCGCACGGCTGATGGATTTGGCGTGGAGCATATTTACTTCAGTGGTATATCACCCTACCCAAGCCTTAAACAAGATAACCGCTTGCCATATATTCACCAAAAATTAACCAAGCAGATAGATAAAACCGCTCTAGGGGCCATTGAAACTGTTAATTGGAGCTTTCAACCCGACGTAAAAGAATTACTAATTAAACTAAAAAAAGAAAATTACCAAATAATTGGCCTTGAACAATCGAAAAGTAGTACCGAACTCAATAAATACAATCCTCCAGACAAATGCGCCTTACTGCTAGGCACAGAAGTCACCGGTATACCCGAAGAACTATTACAGCTTTGTGATGATATTGTTGAAATAAAAATGTATGGCCAAAAAGAATCTTTTAATGTGGTGCAGGCTACGGCCGTTACAC
>CAZSVQ010000057.1:0-3237 GCA_964610345.1 uncultured Candidatus Saccharibacteria bacterium
CTCAATTTACGAAAAAGTTTCAACTGCCTGATGGATTTGTAGCGCCGAACAGTCTTGTGTTTGAAAATCTCGTCGCAATACCTCTAAACCGGAAAGACGTAGAAGCAGATATGGAGGCAGTTAACTCAAGTTTAGAAGTTATTCGTGAAACACGTGGCGGGTCTTGGCCTGCTGAAGCGTTAACCGAAGAGTTTAATTTTCTTGACCTGGCTTGGCATGAACGGGAGTTCAGGGATGGAGACTCCTTTGCTTACGCAGTTCGTGATACATCTGGCAAGTATATTGGTTGTTTCTATCTGTATCCTATGGGGCTGCGTACTCAACTAACTGAAGGACTTGCTAAGTTTGACGTGGATGCGAGCTGGTGGGTTACAGCCGAAGCTTATGAAAAAGGCTACTACGAGAAACTCTACAGTGCCTTAAGACTGTGGTTGAAAGAATTTCCGTTTAACAATGTTTATTATTCAAACAAGGAGATCCCAAGTGAAGATTAGTATAGAAGACTTGCGTCGTAAACTAGTTGCTGCAGCTTCGCAAATAGTGTCAACAGAAGAAGCTGAATATTTTGCAGATGAATGTATAGAAGCCCATATTCGAAAAGCGCCGCGCTCTAATCCAATAAAAACTACAGTCAGTGACTTAAAAGCTTCATTGGAAAATAAAAGTACAAAGATTAACTTCAAGGTAGACCTGCCATCATATGTTTCCATTGATTTTAATAGTCAGGGGCCGCTAGTCTATCTAAAGAGAGTCCATGACGAGCTTGAAGATCGTTCAAGTAAAAATGGCATAGCCATGGCCTCATTTGTAAACTCGCAAAGTATGCATACATTACACACTTGGGTACAAGGTCTCGCCAAGCGTGGACTAGTAGCACTTGCTGTATGTAATGGCGGACCGAGTGCCGTTGTGCCGCATAATGGCACACGCGGTGTATTTGGTACCAATCCAATGGCTTTTGGATTGCCAGGTAAGAACGATGAAATTCACTGTGTTGATATGGCAACATCTCAAATTCCATTCTTTGAGTTTATGGACAGTCTAAAAAATAACAAACCCTTGCAGGAGAACGCTGCGGTTGATCGTAGTGGAAACTTTACTACTAACGCCAAAGACGCCATTGACCCAGACAGTAACCCGAACGATCCGGTCAGCAATATAGTTCCGATGGGCGGTAGTTACAAAGGCTACTATCTTGTTTACTTCCTTGAACTTCTAACCAGTGGATTAATTGGGATGCCTTCCAGCCCTGAAATGAGTGATAATTTTGTTCCCGAAGAACATGGCGCAATACTGATTGCTTTCAATCCTAAAGCCATGGGTACTGCCAATAATCTTTCGCAGTCCGTTCAATCTATTCACGACACACTGCGGAATCAGACTCCAAAACAAGGTACTGAGATACGGATTCCAGGACAAGAAAATAACAAACGTTTCGCCAAGAGCATACAAGAGATTGACGTAGATGAAGATACACTTAATAAGCTTGATGAACTACTGGAGAAACATGACTAAAGCACCCCTCACAACAGCCGAGTTGAGCGAGCTTTTCCACCACTACTCACCTGATGATGTAGTCGCCAGCGAAAAAAATGGGGCAGCCTTTGCAAACGACGCCTACAACCTTAGGATTGCCAACGGCACCGAGTATGTCATGCGAATACTTAAATTACAGCTCCCTGAGACCGTTCAACGTGAAGCTGAAATGCAACACAGGCTAGCTGAAGTCGGTATCGGCACTCCTCACTATCTTACATTCGGAAACGGCAAGCATATCGGAGAACACCACGGGAAAGCTTTTACTCTCAGTGAGCGTATTCCGGGTGAAGTTCCAAAAACCGCTCCTCTCGAACTTATTGGTAGTTTTGGGTCAACGCTAGCACAGTTCCATAATGCACTTGAAGGTACTAAAGTACCCTTTAGCAAGATGCAGTGGTTCCAACCAAAGAATGTTCATGTAGACCTTGAAAAGTATGATGGTGAACTAAAGCCAGATATCGCAAAGCTTATTACAGATGGCGAGCAGCTATTCCAAACAAACTTGTCGCAAACACTCATTCACGGAGACTTGTGGCTCGGTAACGTGTTTGCCGAAGGTGATGAAGTAACCGCAGTGTTTGACATGGAAACCGCGGAACACAACTACCGTATTATTGATCTAGCCCGTACCTACCTCTCAATGCGTTTAGAGACTGAATACGGTAAGGAAGAGATTATCGACAGACTGTTTTCAGGTTACGACACAATGGCCAATAAGCCGCTGGCTCAAGAAGAAAAAGACAGCTTTGGCTTAGCAATTAGCTACACTGCTGGCGTGTGTGCGCTCTGGCACGAGCTGAATGGCACGAGGTATGCAGGTAATTACTTAGATTTTGGGGCTGAAATATAAACACTATGGATTATCAAGAAGCGCTAAAAAAAGCCTGGGAATACGCTAAAAAATGTGAACCGCCGTATCAGTTTGGCGCTGTAATTGTAAAAGACGGCAAGATTATTGCAGCTGACCATAACCATGTAGCTGAAATCCCGGACACTTCAGCACACGCAGAGATATCTGCAATTAGAAAAGCTTGTTTGGAATTAGGTGAATACAACCTAAAAGGCTGCATCCTTGTAGCCACTCATGAACCATGCATTATGTGCTTTTCATGCGCTATGTGGGCGGATATGGACAAGGTAGTCTATCAAGTTCCGAAGGATGCCCAAGAAGATTTTATGTACGCCAGCAGCATGAGCATAGAAGAATTTAATAAAACAGCTCTGAGATCAAACATTGAAATACTCAGAATAGAAGGCGGTGTATAGTGATTAATACGAAAAATATCCCATTCTATTCTGCTTTTCCAACTCCGGGACACCCTGAAGGAGTTCACTGTGTTGAAACTTCACTCAAGATGATACTTGGTTACTTTGAGCCAGAAAAAGAATACTCGATTGAAGCACTAGAGAAAATCACCGGAAAACAACCAGAAAAAGGAAGTTGGAGCTTTCAGTGGTCGTTATGGTTTACAGAGCATGGCTATAAAGTAAAACACTCTGCGACTTTTGACTTTGAAGCGTTCATGGCTGAGGGTATTGATTATATTCGTCAGGAGTATGGAGATGAGGTAGCGGATTGGCAAGAACAAAATTCTGATGTTGAACTAGTTAGAACGCAGGCAAAAGAATTTGTGAATAAAGTCGAGATCGTAGTCAAAAAACCAGCAATTGATGACATTCGTAAAGAGCACCAAGATG
>CAZSVQ010000058.1:0-3146 GCA_964610345.1 uncultured Candidatus Saccharibacteria bacterium
GTAAGCCCCCCAGGTTCTGCTAAAACCGGAATAGAAATTATTAATATGGTTGCAGTTACAATCAATATAATTAACGATACAGTACAAAAAATAGCTAAGTTATTCATACTAATAGTATGTGTTTGGTTGTGATGGGCATATAAATCAGCCATAAAAACAAGTATACCTTAATTTCAATTTACGTAAAATCCACGCAACTTTAGACCTTTCTCAAGCAATCCAGATATAATTTTTTCTGTCTTATGGTAGCAACAGCTATGAATTATTCGGAAAATACAGCTCTGACCTCACCAGGCAAAACACTGGTATTCACGAAGTACTTTAATAAGTTGAGTAAAGAATTCTATTTTGCGTAGTTTTTGGAGCGAACCAGCACCCACAAAAGTGCACTAATTAATAAAATAATAGATACGTAAAATACAATTCCACCATATAGTTCAACTTTATAGCCTTCGCTAGGGTAATCTTTAAAGTATTTTATAGCAGTTCCGGCATAAACCACAGAACATAATATAGCAGTCGAAATTAATGCCCTACCACTATACTCAAGTGCAACAATAACTAATGGAATTATAAATAGGATTACCGAATTACTGGCCATACCTCTTTCGGCATAAATACTATAAGAGGCTACGGCGAGATACATTAAAATCTGCAGAAATATTATGCCCTGGTAGTACCTTGGTGATAAATTACGACTTCGGCTATACCACCAAAGAGCTAAAGTAACACCCAAGGTAACTGCAACTATCAGCCAGCGCTGCTGGAGAATATCGGGTGTCATCAACTTCCAGAGTTGGAATATAAGTGTAGATAAGGCATATATTGCAACAAATACCAAACCCAGCTTTGTGGTTCTGACACTGGCTTGCTGTAGTCTTTGGCTTTCGGCTTTTTGTTTTTTAGTCATTTTATACTGATAATTAACCATAACCATACTGATTAAGTCAATAGTAAGTTGTCGCTAAGAAGTAATTTGATGGTATAATTTGTTTAATGAAAGCAAATAACCCACCAATTTCTGCCAAGCATAGTGAGCGTATCAAAAAAGAACTCACCAAAGCCGGAATTACAAAATATGGTTTACTCAAAGGCGAAGCACGGCATCTACCTGCAATCATAAAAGAAGATGAGCACATTCATGGTGTAGTTTATGGCCGAGTAGAACTAGGGTCGGCCATGATCGTGGCAACAGATAAGCGAGTCATATATCTTGACCATAAAATACTTTTTAATAGATCAGATGAGCTCACGTATGATGTTGTGAGCGGTGTTAGCTACAATGAGCAATCAGGTTACGCAGGTATAGTGTTACACACTCGACTCGGAGATTTTTCTTTAAGGTTTGTCAATTTAGCCTGCGCTAAAAAATTTGTTAAATATATAGAAACCAGACAAATTGTAACTAGCCGAGACAACCAAGTTAAAACAGAGCTCGCAGTGCCACTGCCTCATTATTTGATAGATCATGCAACACAAAGTGAGTATTCAAAGAAAGCTAGAATGTTTTTAGTTTCTCACGAAACAGCTGTACTTTCTACAGTTTCTTTTAATGATGTAGTTCAAGGTGCGGTAGTTTACTATGCTGCAGATAAAGACAATAAAATCTATATAGTTACAAAATCACGAACATCAAAAGCTCAGAATATTATTTATCATCCGTTAGTTGCCTTAACTATTTACGACACAAGTAGTATGCAAACTTTACAGATAGAGGGTGTAGCTCAGGTAGAATCTAACCCAAGCGTTACTAAAAAAGTTTACGAAACAATTTTACGCCCACGTTTTAGCGAGACTCACAGCGAGTTGCCGCCTATTCTTCATATGCCTGTTGGTGATTACGAAGTTATTGTTGTCACGACTTTAAGTTATAAATTTGCAGATTACAAAACACAGTCTACTTAGCCTTTTAGCGAAGGTTACCAACCGCCACCACCACCCCCACCACCCCCACCACCAGAAAAGCCACCGCCACCAGAAAATCCACTCGATCCTGAACTTCTTGGTGCTGAAAAACTACTGGCGGTCGCTGTGTTAACGCCAGAGATTGCATTAGTGAACAGTGCTGCATTAAAGGCGCGGTTGCTGTTGTACCAATCAGGTGGTTGTTTGTAAAGTTCTGCCATTTGCTTTGCCCAATCTTTTTCTATGCCAAATAACATAGCATACGGCAGTAGGTTTTCATATAACTTGACAAGTTGTTTTGTATTATTTGCTTTAATTCCAGACTTTTTAGAGCCTTCTGGGCTTTGTAGGGTTTTGATTCTATCGGCTTCGGCTAGGCTCATATATTGTTTTAAGCCCAGTAAATAATCGTGTTGCCCTACGCCTGCTTGTGTTCGTGCCGGCATTATTAACCCAAATAATAGAACTATTATGCCAGCCAATGTAAGTCCAGAAGTAGTAAAGAACAAAAACGGCATGAATAACAAACCAAAACCAATTAAAGACATTGTCAGACCAATGCCCAAATAAACTTGTTTTGCTTTACTTGGTGTTTTTAAATAAAAACCAGCTTTAACGGCCTCATCTTCTGATAATTTGGTTAAGCTAGGAATACTACTATATAATTTGTTGGCTTGTTCGCTGATATTAATTTTTTGGCCAACACTCCCCGAGCTATTAAAAAGCATAGCTATAATTTTACGTTGTTCGGCTGGCAAATTATTGATGTCTTTAGCTATCTCTATTTCATATTGGTATTTTTTGCCAAAGAGCTTTTCTATTTCGATTTCATATATTCTTAAATACCCACCAACACAAAGTTCTATTATGCTAGCGCTTATCGCCACGGTGCGTAGCTTTTCGTTTAATACGATGTCACTTATTAATACATTGCTGTTTTTGGGTGGTAAATATTCCGGAACAATTACGCCTTTGCCTTTGGGGTCTCGGCCAGAGCTTAACCAGCGACGGAACATAATTATAAACGCAATTAATGGTGGGATAATTACGACAGTAAAAATTGTAATCGCAAAAAATATTATCCTAGCCCAATTGGTAGGTTCTGGGTTAAAAGTATTGGGCTTAAATCCAAGCACAAAACTTAAATTTTCTTTGGGACTAAAGGTGCGGTTACTATAAATTTTAATTTTATTACCATCACTATCAATTTGGCAGTCGGATTCTTTTGAGCCGTAGTTACC
>CAZSVQ010000059.1:0-3112 GCA_964610345.1 uncultured Candidatus Saccharibacteria bacterium
GGGCCATAGCCAAGCAGACGCACCGTGCCCTGGGCCACCTGTTTCGGCCGATTCAGTTGATAGATGGGGTTATTGTACACGCCAATGCGTTTCTTATGCGGCTTGGGCAGTGGCTGCCTCCGGACGGACTGCACCAAAATATTGGGGCGATGCCAAAAAATGGGTCGCCAATGCCTACGCAGAGGGTATCCCAGTTTATCGCACACCACAACCGGGAGATGTTGCTATTAGTACCAATGGCCACTGGGGTCATGCAATGTATGTTGAAAGCGTCAGCGGGAATACTTTTAACACAACAGAGTACAATACTGGCTTAGACGGAAAATTATATCGTCGTACCAGAACTTTCTAAAAAACATTAGAATAAATATATAATTTTTAGGTATAATTAGTTAGAATAATTCAAGTGGAGGAGAACTAGCGCGTGCCAGAAGTGAATACAAAATCATATAATAAAAAATGGTTTAAAATAGGTTTAATATCTCTAGGGGTATTTTTTATTTTTAGCTTTGGTTATGGTTTAGGGTCTGGCAATATTACGCTTGGGTCAAAACAATCAGGGCAAAATAGCCAGCTATCAAATAATTTAGACTTTACTTCTGTCGAGAAAGTGTATGATATTTTACGTAAAAATTATGATGGTAAGCTAGATCAGGCTAAATTGATTGAGGGCATGAAGCAAGGTATGGTTAGTGCTTCTGGTGATCCGTATACAGAGTTCTTGACAGCCGAACAAACCAAAGAATTTAATGAGGATTTAAATGGTACATTTAGTGGTATTGGAGCCGAGCTTGGTAAAGATGAAGAATCAATTGTGATTGTAGCACCAATATCAGGTTTCCCGGCCATGAAAGCTGGGCTAAAATCAAAAGATGTCATTGCCGAAATAGACGGCCAATCAACCCATGGTTTAGCTGTTAGTGAGGCTGTTAAAAAAATCAGAGGTCCAGAAGGCACAGATGTAAAATTGCGTATTATAAGAGATAAGAAAGAAGATCTTAATTTTACAATTAAGCGTGAAAATATCACTATACCTAGTGTAGAAAGTAAGATGTTAGAAAATAATATTGGCTATATTAAAATTAGCCGATTCTCTGATGACACTGTTCAATTGACTAGGAAAGCAGCAGAAGATTTGAAAGTTCAAGGAGCAAAAAGTATGATATTAGATCTCCGCGGTAATCCAGGCGGGTTGTTAGATGCTGCGGTTGGAGTATCTAGTGTGTGGCTACCAAACGGTAAAACCGTACTTCAAGAAAAACGCGACGGTGTAGTTATTAAGACCTATAATTCTAGCGGTAACCCAGTGCTTGAGGGCATGCCAACTGTCGTGCTAATTGACGATGGTAGTGCTAGCGCCAGTGAAATTGTGGCCGGGGCACTTAAAGACAATAATATAGCGACCTTACTAGGTATTAGAAGTTACGGCAAGGGAAGTGTTCAGACTGTAGAAGATTTGCCCGACGGGTCTTCGCTTAAAATCACTATCGCACGCTGGTATACGCCTAATGGTCGTAACATTGATAAAGAGGGTATAGAGCCTGATACTAAGACTGAGCAAACTGATAATCCGGATGAAGATGCTCAATTGCAGTCTGCCATAAGCCAATTGCAGAAATAAGCTGTTTGCAGACAGTAGAGGCATGTGATACTATTTTAAACATAATTACTCTGTTAGGGTAAGGGGAGGAAAACGATTGTGGCGCTGAAAAAGCAGCGAACTAAATATATATTTGTTACTGGTGGTGTACTTTCTGGGCTAGGAAAGGGTATCACTGCCGCCTCAATCGGAAACATCCTTAAATCTCGTGGATTATCTGTAAACATCCAAAAACTTGATCCATATCTGAATGTTGATGCCGGTACTCTTAACCCAGCTGAACACGGTGAATGTTTTGTGACAGTTGATGGTGCTGAGACAGATTTAGACCTCGGCCATTACGAGCGGTTTCTTGATATCGAACTAACACAAAAAAGCTCAATAATGAGTGGACGTATTTTGCTAGAGTTGATTGAAGGTGAACGAGCTGGCAGATATCTTGGTAAAACCGTTCAGGTCGTGCCACACTTTACGGATGCTATTCAGGATTATATCGACAAAGCCAGTAAAGGTTTTGACGTTCAGATTGTAGAAATCGGTGGTACAGTTGGGGATTATGAAAGTCCGGCTTTTTTTGAGGCAATTCGCGAATATGCAAATCGGGTTGGGCGAGAAAATTGTTTGTATGTGCAGGTTGTATATATGCCATATCTTGGCGCCAGCAAAGAAATCAAAACTAAGCCTGCTCAAAATGCTACCAGAGAACTAAGAAGTATCGGAATCATGCCAGATTTACTAGTAGCACGCTGTGAGCAACCGGTAAATGGCAATGTTAAGGCTAAGTTAAGTGCTTTTTGTGGGGTACCAGAAAGCGGTATTGCAATTTTACCTAATGCTAAAACTGTTTATGAGGTACCTTTAACGCTAGAAAAGCAAGGCATCGGAAGCTATATCACAACTAAGCTAACAATAAAGTCCAAAAGGTCAAATTTAAAAGCCTGGGAAGATGTCGTAACAAAAGCTACCACCAAGTTTGCTAAAAAAGTTACGGTTGGAGTTGTTGCAAAATACATGGACAACCAAGATACGTATATGTCGGTTTTCGAAGCCTTAAAAGCAGCAGCCTGGTGGCAAGGGGTAAATTTGGATATTAAATGGATAGATGCCGAAAAACTAGAAAAACCTGGCAGTAATTCATCCGCACAATTGCGTAAGGTTGATGGCATTGTGGTGCCAGGTGGCTTTGGATCGCGTGGAGTAGAAGGTAAGATAAAATCTGCACAATGGGCCCTCAAGCATAAATTGCCTTATCTGGGACTTTGTTTGGGTTTGCAGGTGGGCGTGATTGCAGCAGCTCGGAATGCAGGCTTAGTGGATGCAAACTCTATTGAGATGAACCCAGAAACAACTCACCCAGTCATACACACAATGGAGGACCAAAAAGGCAAAGAAGGTACCGGTGGTAGTATGCGATTAGGTAATTATCCATGTGAGCTAATTAAGGGGAGTAAAGTTGAAAAAGTATACAAAAAACGTAAAATTGAAGAACGTCACAGACACCGTTACGAATGC
>CAZSVQ010000060.1:0-2979 GCA_964610345.1 uncultured Candidatus Saccharibacteria bacterium
GCAAGCATTACTGTGGTCTCTGATTGTAGCTATGTCTGCCCAGTTAAAGCCAGTTAAAGTATTACTGCCATCAAAGGTAAAGCAATCTTCTGTTAGGGGGTCTGAAGGTGTATAAGTATCTAGGCCGTAAGTGAAGGTTTGGATGGGGTTGCCACTAAAAACATTACTACCGGCAGTTGTAATATTACCCTCAATTGTAACACTGGTGAGTTGGTTGTAAGATAAGGCATGGTCGCCAATAGAAGTTACGGAGTTTGGAATTGTAACGCTGGTGAGTTGGTTGCCTCCGAAAGCATAACTTCCAATAGAAGTTACGGAGTTACCACCAATAGTGCTAGGTATGATGAGTTCTCTGGTGCAGGCGGGGTTAGAGTTGTTGTTGGCTTCGTGGTCGTAGTAATCAGTTATTGTCACTTCGCCATCAGCTGTAGTGTAGTCAAAGCAAGATTCTGGTGGGATGGATGGTATTGCCGGAGCTGTAGCTGGTAGTAGTATTGGTAATAGGCTTATTAGTAAGCTAGGTGTTAAGAATTTTAGTTTTTTAAAAAAGTTAGTTATATTGCTGGTTAAAGTTTTTGCATTTATATAACTTAAATTGTTACTCATTTATTGTACTCCCTCCAAGAAATCTATACCCTTTAGTGCTATTGGTTAGTTTAGCATAACTAGTAATTAATGCTCCGGTTCTAAAGCTTTTTTGATGCGTTCTATGCCTTCTTCTGGGCGGTAGTCGTCAAACCAAAGCACCTTCCAGCCTTGCTTTTCGGCAGCCATAATGTTGGTTCGACTATCATCTACCAGAAGAATCTCTTCTGGTTGACAATTACTACGCGATTCTGCTTCTTGATAAACCACTTTCTCTGGCTTGATAGCACCGATTTGCGACGAATCAATTATGCAGTCGTAGTGAACATCAGGTATTAATTTTCGCTCTAACATTTCATTTATAAACCCGGGCATAATGTTGGTCATCAGGCCTACGTGATAGTTTTCTGCCGTCCAAGTGACCAGTTCTTGCATATGCGATACTGGCTCTATCTCTTCCATGTAGTATTTTGCCCAATCAATACTTGAAACCTGCAGAGCTTCTGCTAGGTGTTGATTAAATTCTTCTAGAGTAATGTCTCCTTTACAAACTGCATCATTGTAGTGCCAAAATGTAGCCTCGACTGTGTCTTGTGAGGCATGAAATTCATCGCTCATGCGTGTAAGCGCACGGTGAAAAAACCGTACTAAGCAACCGTTTACATCAAAATACACAAATCGCACACCAGACTTGCTAACTTTTTTAGGTACAATTGGCGGCAAACCAGGAGTTTCTGGCTGAAGACCCAACAGTTCATTGAGTGATACACCCAAAACATTAGCAATGCGCTGAATCGTGAAAATTGATGGCGCTTTGATTGCTCCACGTTCAATTTTAGCTAACGTTGAATAAGAAATATCAGCCTTCTGGCACAATGTTTGTTGTGTCAGCCCTGCCTTGATACGGGCGTTTTGTAACTGTTTTCCGAGACCCACCTCGTCCATATAAGCCTAATAGTACCAATTATTATTACAAAAGGGAAGAGAAAACTAGCATTAAACGGCTAGTTTGCGAAAATTTCTTGAACTATTGCCAAAATCGATTCTTGCTCTTTTGCTGATAAATGACCTATCTTTTTTTGTATTCTGTTTTTACAAACACTCCTGATATGATCGCAGGCAGCCGATGACTTTTTATGATTTACCCTCACCGTAACTCTAAAAGGCCAATCAATTATAGAGCTCGTTAGCGGAACTACGATAACAGTATCAAGGACATCATTCATAATGTCTGGCGATACAATCACACAAGGTCGGGTTTTTTTAATCTCTCGCCCAATAGTTGGGTCAAGATTTAACCAAAATACATCAAATTGTCTTGTTTGACTCATACTGTGCCGTCGTTACTGGTGGAATCCCAGTCACTTAGTTCTTGGTCAGTTTTTGCTTTTATTTGTTTGCTAATTTGAGAAATCTTTTGATCCCAGCCTGCTCTAGGTGTTTTTGCTTTAACTATAGTAATTTTACCTCGTTGCGCATTAAGTTGCACAGCCCCAGATAAACCACTCATTTCAAGAAAAGTTTTGGGGAGCCTCACGGCAGTACTGTTGCCGTCTTTAATTAGTTTTGTAGTAATAGTAGTCATGTGGGTACATTATACCCACAAGACATTGCAAAGTCAATCTATCATTGCAACATTTTGTCGATGGTGTTGAGAATCAATAATAAAACCACAAAAGCAAATGCGCCACTAATACAGGCCACGATAGCAGCATTTTTTGTGTTGCCACCGGTAGTGCGCATAACTTTAGTGTAAATCCAGGTTCCAGCACCAATCGCAAAAAGTAAGGCTACAACAGCAGGGGGCATCAAGCATTCTCCAATTTTAGTTTTTCGGCCATTTTGGCTAAATTTTCGTGATCTGGTGCTACGGATGTGTTTTGTGTTGCGTTATATTCAGCAACCGTATTAAATGGGTAAATTTTTACATGTGCATGAGGAACTTCTGCGCCTTCTACTTTTATGCCAACAAATTTAGTACCTAACGTTACTTGTAAATGCTTGGCAACCTTTTTAGTCGTGGCCATCAACGCCTGATAATAGTCGTCACTTAAATCCCAGACAAACTCCACTTGAGTTTTTGGAACAATCACAGTATGTCCAGGCACAGCAGGGAAGATGTCCAGAAAAGCCAGGGTCTTGTCATCCTCATAAATTTTATGAGAGAGGATATCGCCATCAATTATTCGTGTAAAAATACTTTTTTCTGCCATATTTACCTTTAATATAGCATAATTAGGTTATGGAAGTAGCCCGCAAAATTACTCTTGCTCTTTGTGAAGTAATTTTGCTGTTATGTATTGGCATATTCATTTTTTCTTTATTTTTTAGAATGACCGTTGGTAATCAAGGGTTTGTAAAATCAACTTTGTCTGAAAGTGGCATTTACACCGT
>CAZSVQ010000061.1:0-2964 GCA_964610345.1 uncultured Candidatus Saccharibacteria bacterium
ATTTGTTGTAATCGTTCTTCATTTGTGCCATGGCTAAAATTTAACCTGAGTCCGTTTGCCCCAGCAACAATCATCTCATAAACTGATTTATAACTGTCACTAGCCGGGCCAACGGTGGCAATAATCTTGGTTCGCTTGAACTGTTCAAGCGGCACAACCGGTGCTTTGTAGGTAAACATCATCTTTACTTTATATTTTACGTGCTTATGGTAATTATTAAAAGTTCTATTTAAAAAAATAATTTTTTAAATAGAAATCACGGGCTAATACACAAAATATTGCATAAAAATATAATGAATCTATTGATGCTTATGTTAACATTAATAATATAACTTCTTGCGTTTATTAATCAAGCAACCATCGTATTATCTAATAGCTAAATGAATAAAAAGAAAACCCTTAACGAGATTCAACGTTTCTATAAATCTAAAAATTCTTTTCGACCTTTGGCTGCGATAATGTCTATTGCATTTATTGGTCTATTAATTTCACAGTTCGTGTCTGCAGCTGCTAATTCAATTAGTATTGAACTAGAAAGCTCTTCCGCGATAGTCAGCTCACCAGCACAACGCTTTTCAGACCAAAGTGCTAGTGGAGGTCAAGCAATTAAGTTTGGGAGTAGAAACGTAAGCACCCCTGGCATACCTGCACAATTTATAGGTGGTTACTTAGAATCTTGGACAGGTGTTTACCCAAGCCAAATTGACAGCAGATATACTTTATTATTTCACGCCTTTGCTACAGTTAACGGAGATGGATCCGTTAATATGGACTTGTGGGCATACAACAGACAACAACTAGCTAATGAATACAAAGCATTTAAGGCTCAAGGTAAGCCAGTAATTTTATCTGTTGGTGGTGCTAGCGGTGCGCAAGCCGGCCTAACAAACTCTACTCAGGTTCAAAATTTTATAAATAGTATAAACCCACTAATAAATGAGTTCGAATTTTCAGGTATTGATTGGGATCTAGAGATGAATGTTCCAGGTGGTATCTCAGTGGACGGCTTGGTTAGTGCAAGCAGACAATTAAAAAACACTTACGGAAATGGCTTTGCTATCACCATGGCTCCTTTTGAAGGAATGGAGTATCCGTACAAAGATATTGCCAGGCAACTTGGAAATGATTTAACATTTGTCGGTTTTCAATACTACAATATGGAACAAAAAGTTAATTCACAAAATGCTATTGCACGTATGGAAGAATGGATGAATGATGCCAACCTGAGACCAGACCAATTTTCTATCGGTTTTTGGTACGGACCTGATGATTGGCAACATTATACTGTAGAAGAAACTCAAATGGCTTCTATATACCAATCCGTTAAGGCAAAATATCCGCAAGTTAGAGGTACTTGGACTTGGGCAATTGCTGGCTGTGATCGACCTCGTAACTATGCATTTGCAGCCAACTTAACCAATGTTGTGTATTGATTAATTTATCCAATTCTAAAAAGTCAAACATTATCTCGATATAAACTAACGACTACCATATACTGACTAAGTCTTTAAGGGCATTAAATTATGTGCTACCATTAATTAAAACATAAATAATATACTTAAACATGTCCAAACGCAAAATAATAAATTCTCTTACGAAACGTTCAATCATAATTATTATAATTGCAGTTATTGGTTCTTTTGGATTATTTTACATACAGGCTGCCTCTATCAGTTTTTCACAAGAAGCAGAAAACGGTAACAGAACAGGCAATGTAAGCCTGGTAACATCTGATTCCACCGCTTCAGGTAATTCATATATTAGATTTGGAACAAATGGTGGAAGTACCCCCCCCGTAACCACAGGACAAAGGTGTAGTGTATTGCTGCATGGTGCAGGTGTTGACCCAGCAAGATTACAAGCCGATGAGATAGCGTACAACAACGACCCCGCCTTAACCAGTATTAATGTTAGAACTATTCAGCCTTTTAGCAATAACTGGACGGACTTCATAGGCAATCACTGGGGTTACGATGGGCCACATAATTTTCAATATGACCCAGATAGTAATTCGGACGAGGCAGCATACCAGCAATATGTCAGCATTGTTAGAAATCGTATTACGCAGGCTAATTGTGGACCAACATACATTGAAGGTGGCTCAAATGGCGGTGGATTCTTAGCAAAAATGTTTTGTAGGGGTGAGGATTTTGGTGGTCGTATATGGGGTGTCTACTTGAAAGATCCTGTGATGGATACCGGAGTTCTTAACTGCAACCCATCAAGTAACATCAAAAAAGCTGTGGTTACTTATAGCGATGAACTAGAAGATCAGAAGCCGCCAGCCGTAAATGATAACTACCGCTGCAGATCTACACCGTATGGTTGGTACTGTAATGATGATACAACTATGTCAGTAGCAGAATATACCAAGCAAATAAACGCTCATGGTAAAATTCAAGTACCGGTAATACGAGGATGGCGCAAGCATATATATGAGCCTTACCCTATAACCGATGAATTACATCTTAATTATGCAACTGCATATGGGTCTTGGTGGAGATATTATTATTATTAAGCAATCAACAAGATTTCTAAAAAATGCAAGCTAACATACACGATCCTCAAACAAAATAAAGTGTTTAAATATGAAATAAAAAATAATCAGTTATTAATATTTTTAAAATTAAACTACCTAAAAAAGTCGTCACCGTTACATGATACCCATCACTAAAAATATTATTTATAGATAAGTAATATATACAAAATTTAGTGAGTGCTGAGATATTTACAGGTTGATCTCAAGGGAAGTCAGCCTGCCTTTGGCAAGCTCGAAACTTCATCTATAAAATCAGATTTTCATCGTAAAGTTTTCTTGGAAAAATGCCACCGGCAGTCCTCCCCCTATTGTGGCAATAGGTATTCGATTCTCTTGAGAACGAAAAAACCCCACCCAGAAGGTGAGGTGTTTTCGTGGTGAACCTAAAGGGTACTCATTCCGAAATCTTTTATCGTGAACTGGAG
>CAZSVQ010000062.1:0-2911 GCA_964610345.1 uncultured Candidatus Saccharibacteria bacterium
TTTGATTTGATCCACTCACGCCTGGATTATCTGTCTTCCAAGTAGTCACAAACTCCCCCGGCGCCCAATCCCCATTGTAAGTAACCGAGTTATCGGTTGAGGTTGATGCTTGGTTGGTACCACTAGCTCCGTTCTGGGCTGTGATTAGTTCTTGAGCTATGGTTGGGGTTATGGTTCCGGTACTGGTGGCTTGAATACGTACTTCATAAGTTGTTTTGTTGAATGTTCCAGCTTCGGTGATAGATTGGACTACTTGACCTGGGGCTGTACCACCTAGGGTTATGTCTGAGTCTGTGAAGGTAGTTTGGTCTATGGCTTCATTGAACTGAACAGTAAAGACAGATGTGTAGGATGGATTAGGATCATTAGTGCCAGACTTTTGATTGATTGTAGTTGTTAGTGTTCCTGGAGCGGCTTTACCAAAGCTACCTAAGTAAGCTAGGGTTGGCACTACTAGTAGAATAAGGAAGATATAAAAAGAGAGCCAGAAAGGGAGAGGAAGCTTGGCTATTTGTTTTTTTATATTTACCCCAATATGTTTCACAACCTACCTATTAATTGATACCAATTGTACAGTAGTTATGGTTATTTTTTAAGGGGTTTTAAAAAAATTATTAACCTAGTTGCCTGAAATTAAATTTATTTCATCAGTATCAGTTGACGAAATTGCCTGGTTATAAGCCATCTCTGGAGGAGTCCCGTTTCTGATAAATTCATTATAGATTTGTAGCGATAACCCAACACCACCCATAGCTGTATTCATAAATAACTTCTCTAGGTATGGGTCGATATCTTGTGGGTCAATCTCAAAAATATCTTTCAATACAAATATTAAACACTAATATAATTAATTTGTGCAAACACTTAATTAATCTTCGGCTGTTGGTCTATCTAGTAATTCGGTTTCTAGCACGATTTCACCACCGCCAATTTTAACAATATCTTTGTCTATTTGGCGTAGGCTTTTACTTGCACTATTATAATGCCCTACAGTTGTGCCAAGTGAATTACCAAGTTTAGCAAAATATGTATTATAGGCAACTAAGTGTTTTTGCAATTGCTCGATATTTTTACGAATCTTTTCAGTATCTTTGTGAATCTCTAAACTTCGCAGACCCTGGCTAATGGTCTGGAGCATAGCCGCGAGTGTGCTTGGTCCAACGATTGTCACCTTTTTCTCTAAACCATACTGCATCAAGTTACGCCCACTTACTGCCCCAACTCCAACTTTATTAGCTAGCAGATCATAATAGATAGCTTCACTTGGTATAAACATCAGTGCCTGGTCAAGCGTTCCCTTATTGGGGTTAATGTACTTTGCTGTTTCATCGATGCGTTTTTTTACGTCTTCTTTAAAGGCTTTAGTGAGAGCTGTTTTAGTCTCACTATCTGCCTCTAATAATCTATTGTAATTCTCTAGTGGAAACTTACTATCAAGTGGTAACAATCTGTCATCCATCTTGATAACAGCATCAACCACCAAACCATCAGCAATTTTATATTGCAGTTCATATGTGCCAACTGGGAGTACGTTTTCTAAAATTTGCGCCAAGTAAAATTCTCCTAATACTCCACGCTGCTTAGGGTTTTGTAACACGCTCTGCAAAGTTTTGAGTTCTGAGGCGATATCACCAACATTTTTGTTAGTATTTTCTAGCTTTTCAAGTTTTTGAGTAACATCACGGATTATCTTCGCACTCGCTTGGTATTGCTGATTCATCTGTTCTTGGTTTTTGTCTAACCGGCTCGATAAATGATCTTTTAAGCCATCATTAAGCTTTTGCAAACCATCATTTAACGATGTTAAATCTTGTTTGAGTAGCTGAGTGGCGGAATCTTCTTTAAGTTCTTTAATCTTCCCTGTTAAAACATAAATTACTACACCAAAACCTAGTGTTAACCCTATTATTAGTACAACTACAACTCCGTCCATGCTTATAATTATACAGCTAATGCATTAAAAATTTTAGTCTAGGATAATGCATTCTATGTCTGATCCGCTTTCTGTACAAATTTGTTCAACAGAATCATGCTCTGAATCAATATAATTATGCGCCAAGCTAGTGGCCAAGCCCACAACTAACACCCCTAAAATTAATAATCCGGCCTGTAATTTGAATCCATATTTTTTGCTAGTATGCCCATGAATTGTAGGGATAACATCACTAGTTGCAATATATAACAAAAATCCGGCACTCAAACCAAGTAGCACGCCAATTGGCAATCCATTATTTTTACCAATTACATAAGTCAGTACAGCCGCCACAACTGTGGCCACCGCGCTTAGTAAATTAGCTAACAAGACTTTGCGTCGGCCCAAACCTTTTGATAACAACAAGCCAAAATCTCCAATTTCTTGAGGTATTTCATGAGAAGCTACGGCAATAGTTGTGACAATCCCCGTAGGAATACTTATCATAAACGAGGCCGCAATTGCTACACCATCTAACGCATTATGGAGCGTATCTCCAACAATTACCAAAGAAACTTTTGGATCGTGCTCATGATCAGCATGCTCATGATGATGGTGAAACCACTGCAAGAACCCCTCTGCTAAAAAAAATAATAGAATCCCAACTAAAGTTGCCATTAGCACAGTTTCAACCGAATTTGCCTCGATACCCTCTGGCAGTAAATCAAGGAATACCGCCGCCAGTAATGCTCCACCAGCAAAAGGTGTTGCATAACGCGCTAATGATTTGGCAGTCTTGCGATTACTTAATAGCAATACACCGCCAACTAGTGACAGCACACCGCCTAAGACTGAAAACAATATTATATATCCGAGTGTATCCATATTTTATTATTCAAAATTATGAATATATTATGACACACTTGAAGGCAAATTACCTAAAATCAAGGACCCCAGCTATAAAAGCTAGGGTCAGGGGAAGCCTCACACTTCCTACTT
>CAZSVQ010000063.1:0-2711 GCA_964610345.1 uncultured Candidatus Saccharibacteria bacterium
TACGATTAGTTAGCACTAATCTTCGGAGTCCAATATGTTTCTGAACTTATGCATTCTGTCCGATATTTAAATTAGGTACGACTATTGTGAATAACGAGCCTTTATTTAGCTCACTTTGAACATTTATTTCAGCATGTAGAAATTTAGCAATTTTAAGTGTTACATATAAACCTAGGCCTGTGCCGTTTGTTTCGCGGGTTCTGAAATCTTCTGATCTAAAAAATCTGTCAAATATTTTAGCTTGGTCGTTGCGACTAATTCCTATACCCGTATCACGTATGTAAAATTCTATTCCCTTAGGGTTTGGTTTTGCGCCAATAGTCACACTACCGGTTTGAGTATATTTTATAGCGTTAGTAACAAAATTTTGTAGGACTTCATATAAATAAAGCTTACTGGTGTTAAGTAATTCAAGGTTAGGTGTAAGTTCTGTATTTAGGTTAAGATTTTTGGCATCTGCTTGAGGTTTGTGGTTATTAGCAATGTCTATTACTAGCTGATGAACGTTGATTGTTTCTACAATAATATCGAGATTATTCCTTTCGGCACGAGAGAGCGTCGATAGATCATTTATTAAATCTGCCAAAAATACAATTTGTTCATGTGCTAACCTTAAAGCTTCTGCTATTTTTGCAGGATCACCATGTTTTTCTGCTAAAATTTGCGCATTGCTGATATTACCTTCGGATATAGTCACGGGTGTTCTGAGTTCATGGCTGACTACGCTAATAAATTCGTCACGCTCTTCTTCAAGAGACTTTTCATGCGTAATGTCTCGCAGTAAAATAACGTGGCCTTTGGTACCATCATGACCATAGCCCAACCTAACTGGCGCAATACTAACATAAAGATTAATCTTACTGCCATCTGGATATTGTAAGCTTAAATCCCTGTTCGAATATTGTGTTTTGGTGTTATCAATAATTTCGGCGATGTTTACTGGTTGGTTATCGCTACCAATTAGTTTTAATACTTGGCTGATATTTTTATTGGTTATAGCTGTATTAATGTCGAGTATATTTAGTGTAGAACCATTATAGACAGCAATATTGAGTTGCTCATCAATAGCAATTACACCATCGGCCATACTATTAATAAGGCTACTAAGTCGTTCGTGTTCTATTGAGCCACGTTTTGGAGTGAGTTGTTTTAGGTCGTCATTCATTAATAGACATTATGACATAGTTGTTATGGTTGTAGAATGATATGTGGCGAATAATGTTTCATTTCTTGGCGAATTTCTTTGTAATCAGGCACAAACTTTGATACTTCTCCCCAAAAATCTTTGCTGTGATTCATATGGACCGTATGAGCAAGTTCATGATAAATAACATATTCAATTGCGTACCACGGCAGTTGTATTAGAAATAAACTAAAGGTTAAATCATTTTTACTATTACAACTTCCCCATCTGCTTTTAAGGTTTTTAATTTCAATTTTATTAACATTATGACCAGTCTTATTGGCCTTTTGTCTTATTATAGGTAGTAACGTATCTTCTGATTCTATTTGCAGTGCGTTAGTCACGTATTTCAAAATTTTATTTTGAGCTTCAGTTGATTCAAAGCTGTATTTATCGGGAATTTTTATTAATAATTCATAGTTTTTAAATTTAGAGGTAAAACGTTCTGAATGTGTAGATTCTAACTGTAAAATTGTTTGCTTACCAATTCTACTACCTGTCGCTAAGTTAGCTTTTGGTTTTAAATTTTTCAACACCCAATCTGATCGATTTGTAATGTACGCCACAGCAACTTTATAAGGCACCCAAGTTGGCATCGATACTTTAATATCTGAGCCACTAATTCTTATTTTGATAGTTTTTGCATCTCGCTTTTTATAAAAAGGTACATTCCCAATATTGGCAATATATATAATTTTCTGGGGCATAACTAACGTATAGTAATATTCCGACGGATATCTCCGTGATGCGATGTAGGTACAAGATTAACTAACCCAGGCTTTACTACATTTCGAGAAACACCTTCCGTTCTGATTAATTTTAAGTCGTATAATTTTTTTACAATAGCCGTGCGTTGCATCGGGTAAGAGTGTTTACCACTTAAAACAATATAATCCTCATCGTGGCCAGGGTTTTGCATTCTTGAAGTGGTTTCATCAAATAACGGCCTATCAAGCGGTTGAGCTACCTTATCTTCTGCTTTTCGCCTATCACGCTGAGAAACTCGCGCAAATGCACTTTCTGGGTCAATTTGAAGCCAGATCAGAATATGGTCAGCCTTCTTTCTTCGCGCGATGTCACGCAACACTCGGCGTTGAGATTTTTTAATTGCATTTGTATCAAAAACTACCGATACTCCTGCGTCGAGAAATTCTTCAGTCATATACTCCATTAATTGGTCAACAATTTCATTTTCGGCTCTGTCGTACCGAGGTTGCTCAAAGAGTTGGTGTCTGATTTTATCAGCATTAACATGGGTTGCTTGAATAGATTCCCGCAAATTTTTAGCGAGATATGTTTTGCCTGAACCAGGGAAACCATACAGCATAAATAGTGTAGGTTTAGTTAACTCAAGTTTTGCCATGTACCCTATTGTATAACAGATTAGCCAGAATTTGAAAAGTATCATCATCGGCGGTGACAAATTCCGATATTTCAGTTATAATAACCCCTGTTCTTTAAATAATATTTTTATAGGGGTGTAGCTCAGCTGGCCAGAGCACAGGTCTCCAAAACCTGGTGTCGGGGG
>CAZSVQ010000064.1:0-2600 GCA_964610345.1 uncultured Candidatus Saccharibacteria bacterium
CCCGACCAGTTCTGTGCTAAACTGAACATAACTATTGAACGACGGAAAGTGTCCACGATGTAGTGAGTTTGGACACTAGTATTGCAATCATTTAATCGAATTGTTAAAATAATAATGTTAACAATTTAATCACTATCCAGAGAGCAGTTAGGGATCTGACCCGTTGACCTGCCGGCAACCTACCATTTTCATTCCATAAAGTGAAAAGTGAGCAAGGTGCCAAGTTCAGCCCGTTTGCGGGGAAGATATTGAGCTAAACAACTCCTTACTTTGTCCAAGCGGGGCAGATAGAAGGGAGTTTTTTCATGTCTGCACAAATAAAATATAAAACCGCTGAGAGCGTATCGCCAAAGCATCCTGATAAGTTATGTGATCAGATATCAGATGCAATACTGGATGCATATTTAGCCAATGACCCTGATTCACGCGTCGCAGTAGAGGTGGTTGGTGGCCACGGAAAAGTTTTTGTGGTTGGCGAAGTTGCCAGTAATGCGGATATTAAAATTGAAACGATTGTTGAACGATTAGCGGGTGATGTTGAATGTGAAGTACGGCTGGTAAAGCAAAGCTCAGAAATCGCCAATGGAGTTGACAGTGGTGGAGCTGGTGATCAAGGCATAATGGTGGGTTATGCTTGCAATGAAACAGAAGAATATTTACCACTTGAGGTTGTACTGAGCCGTAAATTAAACCAGTTTTTGTATGATAAATGGCCATATGATGGTAAAACCCAAGTCACTTTGAAAGATAGCGAACTGATATCAGTTGTGGCTAGCTTTCAAAATGCTGATAAGGCAAAGTTAAACGAGGCTGTCAATAGCTGGTTAAGGCAACAAAAGTTAACAAAAGTCAGTAATGAAGTAACATTTCATATCAACCCAGCAGGTGATTGGCATATTGGTGGATTTGACGCTGATACTGGGTTAACAGGCAGAAAGTTGGTAGTCGATAATTATGGACCATCAGTACCAATCGGTGGAGGTTGTTTTAGCGGTAAAGATGCCAGCAAGGTTGACCGTTCGGCAGCATATGCTGCTAGGAGAATAGCAATAGATTACCTTAAAAAACACAAAGCTAAAGAAGTATATTGTTATTTGGCTTATGCAATTGGCTACAACCAACCACTAGAGGCAACAGTAATAATTGACGGCAATCAGCAAGTTGTTGAAGGTTATGATTTGTCGCCAACTGGTATCGTTAAATGGCTAGATTTAAAAAAGCCACAATTTGAAACAACCGCAAAGTATGGGCATTTTGGCCACAAAGGTTTTAACTGGGAATAGAATAAAAACCAACATTTAAACACAAATGAGCGGTATAGTAACCGCTCATTTTTATAAAAAAATTTTATTTATTAGCGCAGGAACCTATACATGTTGCAAAATGTTGAGTTGTCCAAACAACAACTACTCCATTTGAATATGTAGTCCTATTGGCGCCTATACCAACACGTTGAAAACTAGGGTCAAGGATGTTTGCACGATGACCTGGGCTGTTCATGTATGCTAAAAATTGAGTATATCCATCAAGTGAACCACCTGTGCCTACATTCTCTCCAAGTTTAGCCCACCAATTTTTTCCGCACTCAAGTTCTATTAATCCGAACAGATTGCTGTGGTGCAGAATATTGACATTGCTCATATTAGCCGACCATGTTCTGGCCGATCTTGTTAGACAATCTGATCTGCCCATTTGTGGGATGCCTCGGATTGCACGTTCGTAATTTATTCGTGCTACATGGTCAGCTTCTATTTCGGGTGCAGCAATTTGAGAATAAATAGCTGGTGCAGTTGGAGTTGTTCCTCCGGCTGCATTTGCTTTTGGTGTGATATATGAAAGTGGACTTTTTATTGACGATTGTTTAAATTTTTCTTTATTGATTGTTTTCGGAATAAACTCAGGTACTTGGGTTGGGGGGATTTCTTGTGTAGATTTTGCACATATTTGATTCAGAATTTCTTCGGTGCTCGCTATGTTTTGCGGTGGTTTATTAAGATCATTTTCAACAGTTTTTGTATTGCTTCCACTAGAAATTTGAAGCTGTTTGGTATTACCAATTGAAGGCTGGCTATAATCTTGTTTAGAAATATTTTGCGTTGGGTTGCTATTTTCAACTTGACTTAATGTTTTCGATAACTCATCGGGTGTAAGAGTTGCAATTTTTACTGACCCATCACCTTCTGGTGTGCAATAAACAGTACCGGTAGTTGTGACATCGATTGATTTACCCCTAGACTGGTATGTTATTTTACCGTTACTATCTTTTGAGACAGTCAGAGGTTTTTCGTCACTTAGACTTATTAGGGTCCTTTCAGTGGGGACTTTCAAACTATAATCGTTCTTTTTGCTTTGCGCAAATATGCCGGTTACTAATAACGATCCCAGGATTGCGAATACTACAATTATTGCAACACGGACTTTTACTGGTGTTTGTTTAAAGATATTGTTGTTTTTGTTTTTTGTTTTTTGTTTAGCCATTTTTGTTTTCCTATATTTATGTAGAAAAAATAACATAAGTAAAATAATATTGCAAGAAATAAATTATCGGTTCACTGAACGAACCCAGAACAACTAGCCCGTAGGTAGTTAGTTACATTGTA
>CAZSVQ010000065.1:0-2380 GCA_964610345.1 uncultured Candidatus Saccharibacteria bacterium
TGAAGAAGACTAGGTATTTGTTTAGGTAGAGATAAACGACTAAGCTAATAATTGTTAACCGTATCTTTAATAAAATAGCAAAAGCAAGTTGAATTTAATTTTTGGCAATGTACTTAATGTTTAAGAAATTGTTAGGCTAGGTATTTTATTTAAAGTAGTGAATTAGATGTATACTTATACGTACCTATGAATCAAAGCTTTTTCTTTTATGATCTTGAAACAAGTGGTATTAATCCGCGAGAACAGCGGATAATGCAATTTGCTGGCCAACGGACAAACCTAGAACTACAACCAATTGGCGAACCAGTTAATGTGCTAATATCACTTGGCGATGATGTCCTGCCTGACCCAGATGCAATTTTAGTAACTGGTATTACTCCGCAATCTACTAAACAAGACGGTATAACTGAAGTAGAATTTTTAAGAGTTTTTTATGAACAGGTAGCCATGCCCGGTACGATATTCGTGGGCTATAATACGGTACGATTTGACGATGAGTTTATGAGGTATCTTAATTATCGTAATTTTTATGACCCGTATGAGTGGCATTGGCAAGATGGTAAAAGCCGGTGGGATTTGCTTGATGTAGTGCGGATGACTAGAGCGCTCCGACCAGAGGGTATAAAATGGCCATTTACTAGTGATGGCAAACCAACTAATCGACTTGAATTATTGACTGAGCTAAACGGTTTAGAGCATCAAAATGCTCACGATGCATTAAGTGATGTTGATGCAACTATAGCTTTGGCAGAGTTAATCCGTAATCACCAGCCAAAGTTATTTGATTATTTGCTAAAAATGCGCAATAAATCCGAAGTAGAAAAGTTAGTAAAATCTAGTAAGCCATTTGTATATGCTAGTGGCAAGTATTCAAACGAGACAGAAAAAACAGCCGTAACTGTTTATTTATGCGATAACCCAAAAACTGGAGCACTGGTTTATGACTTGCGTTTTAGTCCGGCAGATTGGTTTGATAAAACTCCAGAACAATTAGCCGAAGCTTGGAAGTGGAAGCAAGATTCATCGGAACCACGATTACCAATAAAAACCTTACAATATAATCGCTGTCCAGCAGTCGCACCGTTAACTGTGCTGGATGATGAATCTAAAAAACGCCTTAAAATTGACGACCAGATAATCTTTGCTAATTTAGCCAAGCTACACGATAATTTAAAATTTGCAGATAAAGTACTTAAGGCCCTTGCAATATTAAATGACCAACAACAAACTGCTTGGTTGAGTGATGAAAATATAGTTGATGCTCAACTTTACGACGGATTTATTAATAATGCAGATAAACCAAAAATGCAAGTCGTCAGAGCGTCGGACGGAAAAGATCTTACAGATTTTGAGCCAAAATTCAATGACACTAGGCTAAACACCCTATTGCCATTATATATAGCCAGGAACTATCCTAGCCAAATGACGGACAAAGATCATGAGTCGTGGGAAAAATTTAGGAAGAGTAAGTTTTATGCGGGTGGTGAAAGTTCGCGGGCTAGCAAGTTTTATAAACGTTTAGCTGAACTTGCTGGGCAAACTGGGCTAACCAAAGAAAAGCAATTTTTAATAGAAGAACTGCAACTATATGCTGAGAGCATATTGCCAGACCCTAATTAAATAGCTTTAACTGATTTGTTTCTTTTGGTGTGATATTGTGGTGGGGTTTACGGATTTTATGCAAAATAAAAGATAGTAACCCAAACGCCAAAAATAGATACCACGCAAAGGTGATTTGAATATGAGTGCCAGGAATCTGACCTAAAACTAAAAACTCCAACATGTCTCCACTCCTCTTTATTTAGCATAATACACCATGTTGAAAAAATGTCAAGTATATTATAAAAAGCTTATGGTTTTTTTCTTAGAAGTTTAATGTTTACAAAACGATTTATAGCGTAAATACGCTTTCTATTGCCTAAAAAAATACCCGTTCCTACAAATGCTAAAACTGTTGCAAGGCCTCTAGTTATGTTGCCAGTTGCTTTGCCCAAGAAGACACCTGACAAAATTACGAATACAGTCGCTAAAATATCATAAGCAATTACAATTAATGGATGATCACGGAAGATTACCTCCATAATTTGCGTTCCTTTTTCTTTAATATTGTGCAGTAATTTGTGCGCCCATTCATGATTTGTTGCTAGTAAACCAAGTCCGGCCAACAATAAGGGGGTTCCACCGGGCCCTGGTAACCAACCAAATAACCCAGCTGCAATTATTAAAAGAATTCCCAGAATATCGATAGCAATTTTCTGTGGCAATGACCTTTCTTTATTTAAATGTTCTTTGATAACTTCTCTTTTTTTCGCCATATATGTATTAGTTTACCAAATTTGTATGTGTTGTAGCCTAAAACACACCAACATCACAATTATTT
>CAZSVQ010000066.1:0-2374 GCA_964610345.1 uncultured Candidatus Saccharibacteria bacterium
GTCCAAGATACTGTGGCTGAATTACTGTTTTTTGAGCCTAATGAAAGGGTGCCAGCGGTGAGAGAGCTAGGGTTGCCTAAAGCCATTTGCGCATGATTAGCTATATCAGCTGGACTCAAGTCGCTATAAATAGCTAAGTGTTGCATGCTGCCTTTTGAAAAATTACTTATGCCAGCTCGACTCATGACGTAGAACGGGTTTGTTCCAAAATCGTTATTGTTATTGTTGGATTGTGGTCGCGATGAAGCCGACTGCAATAAACCGTCAATATATAGCTTAGTCTCTTCACTAGAGACAGTAGCTCCTTTGTCATAGATAACTACAACATGATGCCATTGGTCTGGAATTGGGTTGGGAAATAAGCCATAGTTATACCCAGAATCCCCCTTCAGGAGGACGTTGCTATTGTTGCCATTATTTGTAAAGTACGTAAAGCCTGTATTGCCTGAATTTGTATTTGAGCTTGATTCCCAGGCCATTCGGTCGCCACTAATACCTGAATCAAGTTTTATCAAGGCTTCAATTGCTATTTTTTTCTTACCCGTATAGTCTAAGTTCGAAGCACTAACACCAAAATCATTAGTGCCGTCAAACGAAGTTGCCGTCCCGTCCACTAGTCCTGGCGATCCTGTTGTGGCGCCCGTTAGATTTATATCCACATTCCCAACGCTAGGCGATAACGTTAATTGGCCACTACCTTCATCCATCTTCCAGTAATATAGCGTATTTAAATTTGACTCTACTGTACAGACATAGGCACCCCCTGAGCACGGGGCATCAGTTGTTACTGTCAGCACATTGGAATAGACAGTGTCTGGGGTTGCATCAGTATAGGCCACCCTATAATCATAGGCAGTAGCTGCAGAAAGGCCAGTGTCGGTGGCTGGGCTGGTAGTTGCGCCAGATACATTAGACCAGTTGTTATCACCCTGTGGGCTACGTTGTAACTGAGCAGTGATCGGTGCTGTACCACCAGCTGCAGAGGTCCAAGATACTGTGGCTGAATTACTGTTTTTTGAGCCTAATGAAAGGGTGCCAGGTGATATTGGGTTTGTTACTCCAAAATCATTAGCCAAAAAATTATCAAAATGAAGACCGCTTACGTTAGTTACACTTCCTTGAGAATATACACTTGCCTTACCGGCACTACTAACAATATCTGCACCCGTAGGTGTTGCATCAATAACCTCTGTTCCTGCCCAGTATACCTTAATATTATTGCCGTGCATTGAAAGCCTTAGACTATAGGTATTCCCTGCCACTAAAGCGGCCGGTTTATAACTACCAATAACTCCGCCACCTGCCCTAAATAGCTGTATAGAACCCCCATTTACGTTGGTGAATAAAGCATAGTAGCCAGTAAAAGCTGTACTGCTCGCTCGCCCACCCACGCCTTGTTGATTATAGGAATTGCTAGCTACATATATATCTACTGAAACATCGTAATCTGCTGATTCGGGAGTCCAGCTATTCATATAGATAGAGACGCCAGAAACATTACCACGAACCCTGTCTGAATTTGTGGTAACAATACTTCCACTTGATGAAGTAGTGTTTTTAGTCCATGTATGCCCTGAGTCAGATGTGTGGTTTTCTAAAAGTGCTTCGGAACTTTCCCCAGAAAATGTGTCGGTGGAAGTTGATGCAAAAACAGATGGAACGACTACCACAAGAGACAACAATACTAAACCCACTGTATATAGAATAATCTTATATCTATAGAATATATTCTTCATAAGACCCCACCACATGACTAGGTGAAAATAATCACTATTACGTTTTATCTCCATTACCTATACTATGATAATTAGTTTTCCATAAAATGCAACATGCTTAAGTATAGTATTAATTATACACCAGCGTGAAGTCCGTAAAATTTCACATTGAATCCGAATTTTCTGATATTTTTTATAGCTTTCGGCAATAACTGGGATTACATGGTGTATTTTTTGTAATAATGTGCTTTATTATAAACTTTCTACATTAATTTTTTCAGGTTTCTCCAGATTCAGTTATTATTCAACTGGAGAACTATTATTTAATTCATCGAATGAGGATTCGCGTGTTGTGTGTACAGTCTGCGTTTTGATTGTTTGTGCTGTCTTCTTCTTACGTACCGAATTAGTCTTTTTGTTTTTCTTTGCATAGAGCCGTCGAGATGACACAATTACTGATTTTGCCACTTCTTCGCTACCGGTATCATCTAGGAGCACCGTCATGCCAGACATCGGTTCCTGCGAGTGAACTGCGGCAATTCGTGCATAAAAATTAAAGCTTGGTAGATTAGCGATCTCTCCTTGTTCAATGTACGGGCTAAATAGCGGAAGTACCAGCCTTTCGTCTGTCGGGCTACCGGATCTGAAAACCACAACTG
>CAZSVQ010000067.1:0-2316 GCA_964610345.1 uncultured Candidatus Saccharibacteria bacterium
GATATAGACGAACCTACACGCCTAGAATTCTTAACAAGCGTTGCCCTGCAACAGACACTTGAAGATGTAAGTGTCGAAGCAAACTATGCTATTTACGATGAGGGTAACCCTACATTTACTGCACGTGGTGGAATTGGCGATATTGAAGTTTACGACAACGACAATAATTCACTGTTCGAAGTAACCCTAATGCGTGGCAAACAACAGGCCGTTGCTGAAATACCCGCAATTACACGACATCTAAATGAGCTTAACAAAGAAAATAAGTTTGCGGTGTTTATCGCACCAGTCTTACACGCTGATGCGGACTATATGATTAAGTTCACAAAAGCACAATATAAATTAGACATTTTGGGCTATACAATTCCTGAATTCTGCGGAAAATTAAAGACAACCACTCGACTGCGTGAATTCGCTTCAGCCTAGTTCTTACTTGTCTTTTTCTGCTCTGTCTTAAAGCCCGCTAACGCGTGGTATTTACTCTTTTTGGGTTGCTCCTAGGGTAACAAAATGGGTTGTAGAGCATATAGATTTTGACGAATTACAACCAAAAAAAACATATTACAGACGCGAAATAATAGCGCTATAATGCTTATGTTATATAATATTCTTGCAATTATGCAAGGTACTTTGCTATAGTTATGGCATTATGGAGGGAAATCTATAGTGAAGACAGCAAAAACGTTGAGGGTGGTTGCGATTGTGCTGGCATTGGGGTTGCCATTTGTTTTGTCTTCACATGTATACGCACAGGCTACAGGTGGGAGCATATCGAACGTTGAAAACTTTATTAGAAATGTGATTCAGATTATTGCGGGACTCGCCGGTCTGATTGCGACCGGCTTTTTTGTAGCCGGTGGTTTTGGTTACATCACAAGTTCAGGTAATCCAGAGAATTTAGATAAGTCTAAGCGCACACTTATTTATGCAGCCGTAGGGCTGGCAATTACAATTGGAGCATTCGTACTCAGTAATATCATCTCAGATGTAGCAGCAAAGGCGTTCGGAGGTTAAGCCCGATGAGCTTATCCGCCTCGATTTTACATCTGGCGGATATTTCTGCCGCTAATGACGTAATACGCAATTATTTAGCGCCGACAATGTTGATGCTCGGTGGTTTAGCTACACTAGTGTGTACTTTTTTTATTGTTATGGCTGGCTACCAGTACATAACCTCTCGTGGCGCACCCGATAAGCTTGAGCACGCTAAGAAAGTTCTTAAGAACGCTCTTATCGGGCTTGTGATTGTCGTCGCGGCTGGAACACTGACGGCAATTCTGACAAATGCTTACAGCAATTCCAGTACAAGTGGTGTTCAGAATATTCCAGCCCTTGAGACTATTGATCAGCAGAGGGAAGACTTGAGTATTGTTGATGTGCTTATTAAGGCCATCATCGGCTTGTTTAAGCACATTATAGAATCTGCTGCCACACCGTTCTTAAAAGCCCTTGATTTCTTTACGAGTGAAACACCCCTGATGGCCCAGAACTCTAGTGTCTTTAAGCTGTGGCTGACGACGGTGGTGATTGCGGATGCGCTGTTTATATTGGTCGTGGCACTTATTGGGTTCCATGTCATGAGTGCGGCAAGTATCGGTTTTGATGAAATTGAGCTTAAGCATCTCATACCCCAGCTAGTATTTACATTTCTATTCATTAATACGTCAATTTTTCTGATTGATCTGATAATTGCACTGAGCAATGTACTTATTAAGGCAATTGAAGCGGCGTTCTCGTCTATATCGGTGTGGGATGTGTTGAGTAAGATTGCCGATGGAGCAGACAGCATGAGTTTGGTTGCCTTGATGATAATGGTTGGCTTTATCGTCTTGTCGGTACTACTACTTATTTACTATGTTTTGCGTCTTGTGACGCTATATATCGGTGCAGTACTAGCTCCCTTGATTGGGCTGATTGCACTCCTGCCTGGTTTTAAAGACTTTGCCGTAACAGCCATTAAAACCTACATCACCACCATCTTCGTTCTGTTCATTCACGTGATAATCCTCCAGCTTGCTGCCTCATTGTTTGCGGGACTGGCGACAGACGAGGCAACAAACTCTTTAATGGCAGTAATTATTGGAATTGCCACCTTACTCGCACTTTTGAAGACTCAAGGGCTGATGATGCAGATGACGTACGTTGCAGCCGGACCGCGTGCACTTCGTAAGCTCGGTGGGCAATTCATGAATGGAGTTAGCTATACCGCCGACAAGATTAAAACTGTCAACACAGCCCCTAAGCAGAAAGTATCCAATACAGCAAGGAGTACAAGTAAATGAAAAGCACAGTCGTACCAGCCCAAGTAACTACCGT
>CAZSVQ010000068.1:0-2282 GCA_964610345.1 uncultured Candidatus Saccharibacteria bacterium
TAACAGGGGTAAATTAACCGAAAAACAAAAATTTTTGCTACTTCGTTCTGTTTGGCAGGAGATACAGTACGATTATAGAACTTTAATAGGGGTAGATGTACTTACAAACGATGTAAAGAAATCTACAAAAAAGCAGAAGGGAGCAAAAGATGTTTAATAAGCTTTTGTTCTCAAAATCAAGATCGGATGACCTGCTTCAATCAGCTCTCCATACTGAAAGCACGTTCTATAGCTCCTTTCAGCGTGATTTAAAGCATGCTGATAGGGAAGTGATAATCGAGAGTCCTTTCATAGCCTGTAAGCGCACGGAGAGCCTCTTACCGCTCTTTAAGAGACTAACACGACGCGGTGTTAGTGTACGTATAAATACACGTAATCCGCGTCATCATGAGCAAGAGTTGCGAATTCAAGCTTGGCAATCCATCAAGAAACTACGTCAAGTTGGTGTTAAAGTTAAATTCTATGATGATATGCGTCACAGCAAGCTAGCTGTAATCGATCGCAAAATTCTATGGGAGGGAAGTCTCAATATTTTGTCTCAAAGCTACAGTAAGGAAGTTATGCGACGGACAATCTCGCCAGTGCTAGCAAATCAAATGATCAGATTTACTGGTATGGATAGATGGAAGTGGTAGGCTAGACAACTTCGATTAGTTTCTTTAGTATTTCCGGATCTTTATTGAGGTCAATCATAACCATACGTCCAGTGGCGTTATTCTGTTCGAGCACTTTTAATTCATCGGGCCAGAGATCGTCGTCAAACCAGAGAAAATCCTGATTAAAGTCGATGGCATCGGTTTTAAGATCTTTCCATTCACTTGGCTTAATCTTGTCCAGGAGTGCTACAGTTTCTAGTTTTAAATGAGGGCTCAGTACTTCCTTAGCTCGATTTTCGCCTTTCCAGTTATGAGTTGTAAGCCAATAGGTGCTGTCAGGGTATTTAGTGAGTACGTGTTGTAAGAACTCATCTGCATAAAGTGATGCGTGATTCTCATTTACGAGCAGAACTCCGTCAATGTCTAAATAAATATTCATAACTTCCTCAAACAATTATATATCTCAACCATAGCGAGTGTGTCTAATTTACAGTATTCGACTAAGTCATCAAGGATCTTGGCTTTCTCATTATCTCTCTTGCCATCTAGTATGGCTTCCATCCACAATCTTTGTGCTGAGCCGCCTTCTTGAATACCAAGCTCTTTGTATGATAAGTGTGGGCAAACGACCGGCAAGACCTGCTTAATACTGGCACTGCCGTTAAATCGTGGATCATCATACCACTTCAGTTGGAATGGAATTATTAGGTCTACCACTCGGTCATTGATGGCTTCCATCGCTTCTTTATATTCTGGTAGCATTTCGCCAAGTTCAGTGTTGCGAGATTTCTCAAAGCTTTCAAACCACACAATCACAGAACCTGTCGTGCCTATATCTTCTATGAGCTGTTCGGTTAATGGCCGAGAAGGGTCGGAGTTATCTTTATGTAAATATTCTTTTTGAGTTAGTTCAGCGTCGGGGGATTCTAGTATGTGCAGTGAATACTGGAACGGTACTTGTTGGTAAGGACGGTGGCCGTCAAAGTAAGGGATTAGTCCTGACATCGTCTCATAGTCCAGGAAGTACAGCGGAAACTCCAATTCACCAAGGAACTGCTTTATTGCTTCCTTATCTATTGTTGGCTCGATATTTTTACTCTCTACCTCTTCATTATGACCAACAATATTCTGGTAGATAGGCATCCAATCATTTTTTGATCCCAACTTAGCAAAGCTAGGATCTGGGTCTGGTATAGTAGGGCTTTGAGCAACAAATAGAGCCTGGGCCATATGCTGTTGAGTAACCTCACCTTTGGCTCGAACCGATTCAGTGATGTCGGTAAAGGCAGTGATTTCATCGGCCTTGATATCGCCACGGCGAATGTACTGGTTATTAACATGTATAACTGATATGTTCCGCACTTTCAGTCCAGCACCCTCTAAAACGGCCGCCTGAAAGGCGAGATCATATTCATGTTCTGGCTTAGCTTTGGTGCTAGCTTTGATTTCATATAGATCAACTTCATTTTTACCAACAAGGCTAACGATGTCGCATATGCAGGTGAAATCTTGCCATTCAAACCGTGGCTGAAAGAGTACTTTGTCGCCACGCTCTATGGCATCCTGAGTACGCTGTGGTAAAGATCGATATTCGTCATAATCCGAAAAACCAAGTGATACACCTTCTGAGAATAGCGACTCAGCATATGGCTCAAACTGATGGCCGGCATCGAACATTGCTTGAGT
>CAZSVQ010000069.1:0-1977 GCA_964610345.1 uncultured Candidatus Saccharibacteria bacterium
AATAGGCAAACTCACTCCTGTAAAAGTTCGAACATCGTCCTTTAACCCCAGCCAAGATGTGCACCAAACGTGACCCGAATGGTTCACATCTTGTCCAAGAAGATACGAACGAATTGTTAGTCTAGAATTCCGGCTGAAAGGCCGGTTTTTTAGTTCGAATCTTTGTTGGTATATTAATCTGTTCAAACGATGGTCTAGAGCCCGCAAACCTGCGTTTAGCAACTCTTGTTTTCTTATGTTTGTACTCTACAACTGCATAGGATTCTAAAGTTGGTATTTCTTGATTGTTCTGTATTGCAAGCTCCTTCGCTTTTGTCCAGGACTCAATATTGTAGGTTACTTTTGGTTCATTATCTGCGATCTTCTTGATTACGTATACAAAGGTTGGCAAGACAACCAGAAATGCCGCGCCAAGCCCGTATCTTAAGCTGACTGTCAACATTGAAAAGGCGAATAGGCATTCTAATGGTATCAGCCCTGATACGTGGAACCCACCAGATCTAATATGAACATTTTTAATTCTCATATACTCATTATAACATTAAGCACAAGTTTTATTATTTTTCGTCAACTTTTACGAATTATCTGTCGTTTAATACTAGTTTGATGTCCAAGTTTCATAATAGTCGAGTTTTCTCGAATTGCGTACCTTCACTTAGCACATACTTTACATATCCAGCGACCATATAAAAATTAGTAGATTCGTTGGTCGACTTCATCATATTTGTATATTTACAATTGCATCTTTTAGCCTAAGCACAGAAATTGTCACATCAGCAATTAACTCATTTCAGAATTTACTCAGCTCGCCTGTTACTGTCGTATCCCTTACGAATAGTTTTTTTGCATAACTTTTACCGCTTATATGTTTTTGCGATTACTAAATCTGACACCTTTTTAACTGTGAATCGATGCTCATAGCCTGTCGATCATCTTGCTCAGCCTAGTTTGCGCGGAGAATTATTTTTTAATGTTGAAAAATAATCAAGCAAAATTTATTTTTTAAAATTCTTTATTTTTGTATACTTTTTTATTAACAAAACTACACCAATTAATATAGCACCGGTCATAAAAGCAAACATAAAAGAGTACTCATAGTTATTCTTAGATTGATCTGGCTTTTCTTCAGATGTAAACGCAACTACATTTTCTTGCGATGTTTTCTGGGCCTCAGCATCAACTACTTGTTGGGTTGGCTGTATAGGTTCTTGAGTTGGTGCAGGTTTTGGCTTTTGGGTTGATTTTGGCTGTATCTGAGTAGCAGTTTGGCAAACAGAAGTTTTTCCAAGCGGCGAAAGTGGCACGTTTCCTGCTAATCTAACTTTTACCAAATCAAACCCATTAGTAAATCCCAGGCTTCTGGCTGTCTGCCACCATAAATCAATCGCACGTTGATGACCATTGACGGTACTACCACCAGTACCAACATCTCGCTTCTCAGCAACTACACACTTACCGTTGTATTCAATCTCAACTCTTGTACCGGCAGACAAATTACCTAAAGCTGAATAGTCTGGACTATCAGGGTTGTTGCTAAGTTCCGCAAAACTAACTGTATTATGTAGTGGAATATCATTTTGATAAGTCAAACCATTATCATCATCGCACGAACTATCAACAACCGCACCGAAAGACTCGGCCGAGAACTCTCCATTGGCTATTCTCGTACATTGATTTGTATTATCAATAATCCAGTGGCCATTATTATATTCACCACCATAATATGTTGCACCTACCGTGACTTGTGATTCAGATAAACTAACAGCATTAACAGTACTATTAAGTTTAAAAGATATGGATGCTAGAGATATTACAAGCAACAATACAAATTTATTCAAGTTTGATTTATTTTTCTTATACCCTATATTCATACGTTTATTTCTTCTAAATCAGCGTAACATAAAAAGTAAAATAATTAATTTCTTAACTCGTTGTTTTAACGCTTGCGGTACGTTGTAAATGACCCCAACCATGCAT
>CAZSVQ010000070.1:0-1855 GCA_964610345.1 uncultured Candidatus Saccharibacteria bacterium
TGGTTCTCATCCAGAAGATCGCGGGTTCGAATCCCGCAGGGGTCACCAAGGTAAGAAAATTGATTAAAAAAAGAGCGCTGTTATTTCGCGCTCTTTTTGGTTTTAACCAGAAATATGAAAGTCTGATGGCGTTAATACGCCGTCGGTACATGCTGGATGTCCTACGGATCGTTCAACGGAATTGCCGGCAGCTTTTTTAATGTCTTTTTTAAACTCGGTTTGGTCAACTAAATCATGACCATCGCAGAACGATTTTATATCGGCATAATTATCCGAATCTCTATATTCAGTTAACCTAGATCCATCATCAAAGTAGATGTGGTTTACGCCCGTTTGCTCTACAGAGTCGGTTCTATTCGGCTGATTATCTGTTTCATTGTCGCCGCAAGCAAACAACGTAAGCGATGATATTCCGAGCAATACTACCGCGGCTGTTTTTCTTAAAGTGCTGTTTTTGTTTAAATTTAAATGTTCATGATTTTTCATATATCTCCCTCTTATTAGTTGCCTGCTTCAGTTAGTTCTATAATTCGACTACAGGTTACTTCGCCGGTTGGCTTGGCTATCCCTTCATTACTAACAGAATACTCACCGTTACAGGTTAAGCTTTCGCCTTTCCTATCTACGTGAAATTCAAATGTATCTGTATCGTCATTTAGTATTAAACTGCCCATGCCAGGGAAGTCACGTTCAAGACTATCCTCTATTTGCATGTTATGTTCCTGAATATTAGCTACGCGCTCGTCTGAATCATTAACTAAATAAACTAAACCAGACATCACAAGCAACCCAGCATTAAATGCCAAGAGTATTTTTGATTTCGTAGGTATCTGAAGTTTTTCTTTTTTTTCCATATTAAAAGCACCTCCTTTGTGCACTTATTGGTTTAAGTATTCGCCTTAGTATGCGATTGCTTATCCCTAGTGCGGAGGCGCCTATTATTCAATTGGCCGCTTCGGCTTGGGCAATGCTATGTCGGTGGCTACCAAAGTCACTTTATGCTTACTTGTAGCCAGAATCGTTGGATTCCGTATTTGGTACTATACAGTAAGGCAACATATATGTCAATAGTTTTTTTGTATCTTTAACAGGTGTGATTAGGTTATTTTATGGTTGGATGTGTACTTCTATTGACGGGGTATTGTTAAGTAGAAGACTTCGCCCTTGCTGGACAGCTTGGGCCAACGTCTTCTTTTTTGATTGTATTTACTCTACTCTCGTCTGGCCGTTCATGGGCAACGATAACAGAGGCGGCACGGTCGGTTATAGCTTCGGCATAGACTTCTCGTGGATGTACTAAACTGCCCGTGAGTGTACCAATGCTGATGGTCCGCTTGGCTATAAGGCGATTGGCGCCGTCTAGTGTGATGCTAACAAAATATTCTTGCTTTTTATTACGGATATCGGCTAGTTGCTTGGCGGCCTTTTCTGGGTTATCTTTAATTGGACGCTCAGATACTTCAAACTGTCTACGCCATAACTCAAAACTTGCCATAATAGGCGTTGCTTTGGCAATGCCGAGTCCTTTAATGGCTAGCAAATCGTCTAGTGTTAGGCTACTGCCCTTTTCTTTTAATATTTTTTGAACATCACGGGCTACTTTGGTAACATCGGCTCCGGCTACGCCACTACCAATTATTGCCATTAAAAGTTCGTAGTCACTCAGGCACTCAGCACCGCGTGTTTGCAACTTTTCGCGTGGGCGCAAGTCTTTGCGCCTATCTGTCATCCTCATAGTGGGGTTATTATAACACCATAGTAATTTACATCTAAGCAAGTCTATGTTTTTAAAATTATTCGTTTTTATGGTTTTGTTGTAAATTTATAAATCGCGGACGCTGCCAAAAGGCACACG
>CAZSVQ010000071.1:0-1849 GCA_964610345.1 uncultured Candidatus Saccharibacteria bacterium
ATTTCTAGCTTTTCTTTTACTGAAATTTCGGCCAAAACTAAACCAGTTTTTACTCGGCGTTCAGCTTCAGGCAGAAGTTGTTGCTTGTCGTATTCTTCTGATGTCACACCTTCTGCATCCAGCATCTCTTGCCAGGTTTGACCACGATAATTTAGGTTTTGGCGAACTTCTCCTTTAAGGCGCTCCATTTGTTCTTCTACTAATGATTTAGGTAAAGATAATTTGCTACCCTCTACAATTTCTAGAATAAGCTCGTTTTCTAACTGCTGGTTAGCCTGCCTTTGTTTTTCAACCGAAAGCTGTTTTTTAATGTCTGTTTTAAGATCAGCCAAAGTTTTAAATGGCCCTACGGTTGTCGCAAATTCATCATCGAGTTTTGGTTCTGTTAGTTTATTTACAGTTTTTACATTTACAGTAAAACTTACTTTTTTGTTTGCCAAAGTTTTTACACCATAATCTTTAGGGAAGGTTAGCTCAAACGTCTTTTCATCGCCAGTCTTCATACCAACAATATTATCTTCAAATCCAGGAATAAAAGCGTTGCTACCCAATGTTAATGGGTAATCATCACCATCAGCACCCTGAATAGGTTTTTTAGCAGAGTCTACTCCTTTAAAATCAATAATTGCTTCATCTCCAAGCTTGGCACTACGCTGTACTACCTCTTTGCTAGCAGATCGTTGCTTTAGGTTATCTAAAACTTCATTAACATCTTTTGTGGTGACTTCTACCTTAGTTAAATTTTTTTTAATCTTTTTATAATCAGCTAGTTCAACTTTGCCTAAAATTTCAACTTCAGCATCAAATTCTAAGTCGGTAAATGGTACGAATTTTTTTATAGAAATACTTGGGTGTCCAAAAGCTTTAATTATCTCATTATTTACAGCATTTTGATATAAATTATTTATTGCTTCATCTAAAAATTCAGACTGCAGAGCCGCAGGGTCAACATGCTTTTCAATTACGTTTAGTGGGGCCTTGCCCATGCGAAACCCAGCAACTTTTGTTTTTGCTTGGAAGTGAGTTATTACATGTTTTTTTAGACTCGATAGTTCTGATGCTTCTGCAACAATACTCAAATTAATTTTTGTTTCTGATATATCTTTACGTGTAACTTGCATAGGGTCTAACTTTAACAGCTTTCACCGTATCAGTCCAGTTATTACCGTATATTAATAATACTCTGTTATATCTTGACACCGATAAAACGAATTAAATTATGGACACCTTTTTGTCTATCTTTGTATGTCTCGCCATTATTGTCCACCAGCAAGGGCTTAAAATGATGAGCGAATTTAGTAGCAGTCTCAACGTTGAAATATCTTTTTTGGGTACCTGATGTTTTAAAATAATCTGGCTCTATCAAAACTCCAGTACCATACTCAGGATCATCTATTGAGTTTGTGAAAAAAGCCAATACACCATTTGATTTGAGAACACTATATATATCTTTAAAAATCCTCTTAGTTGTTTGAGCATCAAAATAATGTAAAGACAGGTGTGCATATACGACATCGTAAGATTCTTTTTTAAATGGCAATTCATTGCTTAAATCTACTTGTGACACTTCTATATTTTTTGTATTAGAGATATTTATTAAATAGTCGATGTTCAAATCAGTTGCAGTTACAACGTAACCTTGCATAGCGAAAAATAAACTATCCTGCCCCAAGCCAGCTCCAAGTTCAAGTATTTTGCCCTTACTTGGTAAATATTCACAAACTGTTTCTGCAAACAAAGACGGCTTGTTTTTCCAGTCTTTATCACTATATTTTTTATGAAGATTATTCCAATGATTATTTGTCATGCAAAAAATTATATCAAAAAATTTATTACTACATGAAGATTA
>CAZSVQ010000072.1:0-1750 GCA_964610345.1 uncultured Candidatus Saccharibacteria bacterium
CAAGGAACTTTTAGCCAACAAAGTTTACGAAAAACTGGTGATCCTAATGCTTCGGACGGTTCGTATATTCAGTTTGGGGCAATCACGTAACCTCCTACGGGTACGTACTGGAAGCCGGCAGTTGGTATATCTTGGCAATGGCAAATTACTGGCGCAATAGATACAAATGTTAGCGCTGAAGTTTTTGACATAGATTTATTTGATGCTAAGGATGGTGATATAAACGCATTAAAAGCAAAAAATAAAAAAATTATTTGTTATTTTTCCGTCCATTATGAAGATTGGCGTAGCTCTGACTATAATTTTCCACTGAGCATCAGAGGTAATAAATATCCAGAATGGGATGGTGAGTGGTATGTAAACTGGGATGCTCCTGAATACTGGCCTGTGATAATTAAAAGGCTCGATTTAGCAAAATCACGAGGATGTGATGGGGTTGAGCCGGATAATGTAGATCAATACTCAGGCACTGGCTTCCCGTTAACCAAAGCTAAGGCCGAACAGCTAGTTATCAATATAGCGGCCGCAACTCATGAGCGAGGGATGGCTGCTGGCCTAAAAAATATGCTTGATGCCAGTTCAATTAACAGACTTTCGCCTTATGTTGAGTATGTTGTAAACGAGGAGTGTTTGCAGTATAACGAATGTAGTGTTTTAACCGATGGTTTCAAAAGTAAAGGCAAGCCAGTGTTCCATGTAGAATATACGGGTGGTAAGACTAAAATGTGCAACAATAAGCCACCAGGATTCAGTTCTTTATACAAGACACTTGATTTAGGAAAAGAGTATACTGGAAACTACGGTCCTTGTTAAATGAGGCTATAATTAGTGAAATTAGTGCGGGTATATTGAATTATTGCGCTTTCTAAGGTATGATTTAGCGGTACTTTTAATATTCAGGGCGCTTAGCTCAGCTGGCTAGAGCACTTCGTTTACACCGAAGGGGTCGGGGGTTCGAGTCCCTCAGCGCCCACCATGATTAGCAATATTACTAGAATGCAGTATTAATAATTTGGCTCTTTAGCTCAGTTGGTAGAGCAGAGGCCTGAAGAGCCTTGTGTCCCCAGTTCGAGTCTGGGAGGAGCCACCAAGTAAAAACATGATCAGTCAAGGGTTGACAATTAGTACAAGATATCGTAATAATAGTATATGATGAAATATTTCAACTTAGTTAAGAAGACCAAGCTCACGCCCTAGCCACAGCGGCCCTCTTTTTGACTACCCCGCAAGTGGCGGGGCTTTTTTATTTTTAAAAAAACTAATTTGGAGAATTAATCATGAATAGAATTGAAGAAAGCATAGAGCAACTTTTATATGAAGATATTGAATTTTTAAACAGCGTAAGAAACGGTCTGCCAATATTGGTATCTGGTCAGCCGCTTAGAGTTTATGACGCAAACGATAAATTAGCCGATACATTTTTAACCGATTGCCGGCTAATTAATGAAGAGACTTTATTGCCCCCGTTCCGGTTATTTACGCAGTTAATTCCTCTGTCTCACAGAATAAACTTACCAGCCGAGTATATTCCAAATGAAGGTGAGTTAGGGTACCCTGCAATCCAGGGTTTTTTGGTTGACGGGTCAGAGGTTGTGCTAGGAATTCGTAAAGCATTAGGCTTTAACGCAAAATCAGCCACAAAATAACATTCTGGGCTTGAAAGGAGCTGCATCTTAAAGTATAATTACCTCTGTTATGCGGGTGTAGCTCAGTTGATAGAGCGCTTCCTTGCCAAGGAAGAGGCCACGAG
>CAZSVQ010000073.1:0-1696 GCA_964610345.1 uncultured Candidatus Saccharibacteria bacterium
GTAAGTGCGGTATTTTGTCATACGGTTTAAGCTCTACGTGTTTAGGGTCAACTAAGATAAGTTTTAAATCTGCCGGACTGTTGCGGTATAAAAAGCTAGCCAAAATTGTATTTATCATCACACTTTTACCGGCTTTAGTTTGACCAGCGACCAACAAGTGTGGCATATCGGCTAAGTCTTCAACGATTGCCCTGCCAGAAATATCCTTACCAACTGCAATTGTTAGTGGGTTTGGCGTACTCTTCCACTCTTTTGAGGAAAAGATACTACTAGCCCTAACCGTCGCAGATTTGATGTTTGGCACTTCAATACCAACCGCCTGCTTGCCAGGGATTGGCGCTTCTATCCTAATGGCAGTTGCCGCCAAATCGTAAGCAAGGTTATCGCCATAACTAGCAAGCTTGTTTAACTTAACGCCGGTTGATGGTTTGAGCGTATATTGCGTGACTCTTGGGCCAACATTTGCTCCTTCCATATCAACATCAATGTTAAAGTTAGCTAATGAATTTTTAATAATCGCCGCTCTTTGTTCAACACTACCTGGGTCAGCCTTATCTTGTTTTTGATTTAGTAATCTAATGTCTGGTAATTGCCAATCTGGATCACTGGTAGTAATTAATGCTTCATGATTTTCTTCTACGGTGAGTTTTTGCATAGTATTTTTGATGCCTGCTGGACGTTTGCCATGATGTTCAACAGGTACGCCTTCATTCAGTTTAAAGCCCGATTCAGATTTTAATGATTCAAGGTCTGTATCTTCCTCTTTATTACGCCTAAATATCTTGCCTAAACCAAGGAAAATATCGGGCGAAATGTTAAAAGCAAAAAAGAATGCTAACATTGCAAAAATAAAGAACATGATACTAGCTGGCATTTTTGTTAATGCACCGAGTGTGGTGTTACCCACCAGGGCGCCAACATTCCCGCCAAATCCACCGGTATAACCAGAAACTTGGTCGCCTGAAACAAACGCAACATGCAACCATGTTGCAAAAAGTACCAAAAACGCTAGCATACTAACCATTTTTCCTAACGGAATCTGGTGATCTTCGCTAGTGAACTTTATAACCCCAAAGAACACTAGCGCAATAGGGACCATATATGCACCCCAGCCAAATGCCCACTCCGCACCACTAAATAGGCCTTCTGGCAGTGGACCACCTGCTCCAAATCCCCCCAGTAATGTAAACACTGCCAGCAAAATCATTATTACCCCACCAGCCATTGCCCAAAATGGAGATTTTTCTACCGGCTCAACTACCTTTTTTCTTATTTGTTTTTTTCTTTTTCTTGCCATGTCGTTTGATTATTATACCACTTGGTTAGTTATTATTAGTCTTCTTTCTCGTCATTTTGCTCTCTAAATTCACGCTGTGCCAGCATTGATGCTTCAGTTGCATTATCTAGAGCCTGAGGCAAAGCAGGATCTCCAGTTAATCGCATATCTGTCTGGATATCGGCAATTTGCTCTGTTAATCCAGCAATTTCGCTTTCTAAATCTTTCTTTTTTGCTTCTTTTTTACGCTCATCATTTGTCGCATTACTAATATTCTCTATTAAAATTTCACTTATGTGTTTTGGTTCTGGAGAATTTTCTATCATATTACTATTATAGCAAATTGTACAACATTTGTCAATTCACTGTATGCGTCCATAACATATTGGACAATCCGAAGTTGTTAATAAGATACCTCAT
>CAZSVQ010000074.1:0-1693 GCA_964610345.1 uncultured Candidatus Saccharibacteria bacterium
ACGTGGTGTCGGTGGTGGGGATCGAACCTACGACCTCAGGCTTATGAGTCCTGCGCTCTAACCAACTGAGCTACACCGACATTAACAGATGAGATTGTATCACAAACCACCACAACTCGCCACAAAAAATATTAATCTTACTACAGATAAACTTATTACACCACATTTTCCACTTTTTTGAGGAACGTCCTCTGAAAATACAACACCTTCTCGTTTGATGTTGCATACTTAATATATAATGGGGTTATGGTTGATACAGAACTACTCCACGAAATTGAACCCCAACTAGAGCAGGCGTTTGATGAGCATATGAGCTCAATAACTAGTAAGGTTTCTGGAGAGCCAGATAGACGACCCTTTAACCCAGTAGAGCATATTGCCAACATAGCCGGCACATCTGCCGACCCATTAGAATATTTCCCTGTGATAAGAGCCGACTTTCAATCTCATGTTAACAATCTAGAAACTAATTTTGGTGTTGATATCAAAAAACTAATTGGTGCGGTCTGGACTATAAACTTATTAACTGAAGATAATTTACCACATTACACTAGCAAAATTTTAGGCAAAAGTGCACTAAGCCCAGCATTAGTAGAATTCGCCCACGAATGGACTGCCGAAGAAGACGCTCATGGTGTAATCATGCGTGACTTTGCGCTAGGTACAGGTGTAATAGGCTCAGAAGAGCAGGCTATCATCAATCACCAAGCCTATCATGCTGGCCGCGTGCAACAACTTAGAACTGGCACAGATATTAACCCAACCAATCTGCAAAATGCCTTTGCCTATTTATCACTCCAAGAAGATTTAACCAGAGAAGCTCATTACAAATCTGGTTGGTTATTGGGTGCTATGGGTAAATCTATCATGGGGCCAGTAACCGGTGATGAGCAAAATCATTACGAATTTTACCGCAAAGCGCTAGAAGCTTCTCTCGCAGTTGACTCGGATGGGACTTTAGTTGAATTAAACCAAGTCTACAAACATTTTGATATGCCAGGCAAAGATGGTATACCAAATTTTAAACGCTTGGCAGAAACTGTCAAATGGTCAGGAATCTTTGACTATGAAACCGTCGCCAAATCCATGCAAAAAATCATCAATAAAGTTGGTGTTAGGCAAACTGAGCCTAAAACTGATAGTGGAAAATCCGCCCAAGTAGCCTTACTTGAAATTGCATCAGAAGATTTTGTTACAAGCATGCGGGACGCAGCTGAAACCGAAAGAGACTTGAGAGTGCCGGAGCACACAAAAAATGGACTTTTACCATTTATTCTTGGCAGAACAATTGAATTTGACACTATTAGTACTGTGGTTGGCCCTAAAATCAGAGGCCTAAAAAGCATTTCAGGTTAGCTGAAAAAAATAAAAACCACTTCTGTCTCTAAGAGAAGTGGTTTTTGCTAGTCTTTATTCGGCAATTAATAAGTCGAAATCAAGAATAGCTTGATCAGTTGTGGGCAATAGCTCATAAGCAAGCCCACTCGCATTTTGCGTAGCCATAATGGCAGCGCCCTTTCTTTTAAATTTGTATTTTGTGAGGTTTTTGTTTGTCCTAAGACTGATAGCAATTATAGCAGTTAAGGTTATTTATGTCAACCAGATTTTTATCCCTTCAACCCCAATAGCCAATATTGGGCTAACCCCGTATTAGGAGAAGCTGTAGTTTGAGTAGCTAAACCTACTGGGTCTA
>CAZSVQ010000075.1:0-1664 GCA_964610345.1 uncultured Candidatus Saccharibacteria bacterium
GCTAACCCCGTATTAGGAGAAGCTGTAGTTTGAGTAGCTAAACCTACTGGGTCTATGATTGTTCCGTTGACTGTGTGGTCTTGATCTAGGTTGTCTCCGTCTGTGATGTTGTAGGTTAGTTTAATAAGAGATTTGTTGTTATAGGTTTCTCTGGTTATGGTGGCTGAGGTTATGGTACTAAAGCTATGGTTATTGGTGTCGTACTTTCTGGCTGTGTAGTCTGATGGGTTACCGGGAAGATCAAAGTACAGAGTTATAGCTTTAGTTGATCCAGGTGTGGTGTCGAATTGAAAGGATACTAGACTAGTTGGGAAGGAATAGGCTGTGTCACTAGGGACAGTGTTAGTTGGTGTAGTAGTAAAACTAGGGTTAGTTACATCTTCTGGTAGGACTAGGTAACTAGTGGTGTTGTTGGAGAGAGGGGTAGAGAGTGTGTTGTCTACATTATTACTGTCAGCTGTATAGATATAGTCTATAGAGTTATTGCCAGCTGTTAGGCTAGCTATATTACTTGGTGTGGTGGTGATGGTGTAGCCAGGTATGGATGGGGCTGGTGGTGCAGTGTAGCTATTACCTGCTTTGTAGTACAAGCTTAGATTATTTGTCGGGTTATCTGCTATAAGATATGTTGACAAACCTGTGCCAGTAGCTGTGGTGCTGGGGGCAATGGTGTTGCCATTTGTGTCTTTGTAGTTGGTGGTTACTCTACTTGGGTTGATGAGGTGGCCACCAATTGAGTCGTTCATATCACCATCAGAGTTCATATCCATACCAAAGACACTCTCCACAGCATAAGAATCTGTAAGATTATTAGGATTCCCCGGGCTAGTAAACAACCGAGCATACCAACTAGTCGCCATGTATTGGTTTAGAGCAGAGTAATCATTATTCATAAAAGCATAATAAGAGCCTGCACCTATTGGCGACTGTGCAAAAAAAGTATAAGTATCAATAAGTGTTATTGAATCAGGTATTTGCATTTCTTGGATCTTATTATTGGTAAAAATTGTACCACTCGTAAGACCCGACAAATTACTAGATAAAGTTACAGTTTCAAGCATATTGGCATTAAAAGCAGAGCCGCCGATGGATGTAACGGAGTTTGGGATTGTAGCGCTGGTGAGTTGGTTGTTGGCGAAAGCATTGTTGCTAATAGAAGTTACGGAGTTTGGGATTGTAACGCTAGTGAGTTGGTTGTTTAGAAAAGCAGAGCTACCAATAGAAGTTACAGCTGTGCCACCAATATCATTAGGTATAATCACTTCTCTGGTACATGCCGGGTTGGAGTTGTTGTTGGCTTCGTGGTCGTAATAATCAGTAATTGTTACCTCACCTAAGTTAATGGAGTAGTCAAAGCAAGTTTCTGGTGGGATGGATGGTGCAGCTGATGCTGTAGCTGGTAGTAGGGTTGGTAATATTGAGGTGAGGGTTAGTAGTATAGAAGATAGGACTATTGTTAGTGATAGCTTTGGGGTTAGTTTAAAGCTTTGATGTGGTTTGTTTAAGGTGGTCGTCATTTGGCTTGGCTTGTTGTGGTTAACTGCTACTATTGCTTTTTGGTGAGCAGAGGGGTTATCTTACCACTACTCGTGTTGCACTAAGGTTGTCGCCTTCTCCGCTTGTGAAGATAGTGACTTTGGTGCCTTTGGTTAGGGCGTCTTTGT
>CAZSVQ010000076.1:0-1623 GCA_964610345.1 uncultured Candidatus Saccharibacteria bacterium
TGTGTCGTTATTTGCTACACATAAATTTGTTGTAATCAAAAATATTAGTAAAGTTCAAAACCTCGGCGAGCATTTTTTAAAAATTGCATCTCTTATTCCTGAAGAAGTGCAGGTGATCTTGCTTGAAGAACATATAGATAAAAGAACCGCTTTTTATAAGGCGCTCAAAAAAGATTTCGATATCATAAATTTCGATACATTATCAGATCAAGAGCTGGCTAAGTGGATTGTCCAGAAAGTTAAAGAAGATGGCGGGTTAATTACATCATTGAATGCACAAAAATTAATTAGTTTTGTAGGGACCGATCAGCTTAGTCTGGCTAGCGAAATTCAAAAACTAATTACTTATCAGCCAGAAATTACAGAAGTGACAATACAGGAGCTCATTGATAAAAGGCCGGAAGAAACAGTTTTTCAACTACTGGAATCATGCATATCAGGACGAGTCAAACAATCTCTAGAGTTGTTGAATGGTCTAGAGAAGGCACACGAAGACCCCTATGCAATAGCAAATATGATTATTTGGCAAACTCACATACTTTCAGTTGTTGCATCGGCTGGGAAGTTTTCAGATACAGAGATTTCTAAGCAATCTAAGATAAATCCATACGTTATACAAAAGACAAAAAGACTTACTCTTGGACTTTCAGCGGAAAACTTAAAGAATATAGTTGACCGGGTTGCGGAGATGGATATTAAACTGAAGACTACTACGATTAATCCGTGGCAAATAATACAAAATACCATCCTTAATTTTTAAGGATTAAGTTAATTCGGTAAAAAACTAACAATTATGTAGATATCGCTATTTAGTTGTAGTGGTTTTTTTAGCAGGGCTCTTTTTTGCAACTGGTTTTTTTGTAGCAGTCTTTGCCGGAGTTTTTTTAGCAGGGGTAGCCGGCTTAGCCTTGGTGCTTGCGGTTGGTTTTGCGCCAATGGCCTTAACCTTAGCTGTGAGCTGACTCATTTTTCTAGCAGCAGTATTCTTCTTGAGAATGTTCTTTTTCACGGCTTTGTCTAATTCAGCCTGAACTTTTTTGTGTGATTCTGATGCCTTCTTGGTGTGTTTAGCTTGAAGATGAGAGTTCCAAATTTTAATGTCACCCCTCATCGAACGTTTTGTTTGCTGATTACGAAGCTTACGCTTGGCGGTTTGGCGCATTCTTTTGATTGCTGACTTGATGATTGGCATCTTAAATTATTCTCCTTTGCCCTGGTTAAAACAGGCTATTTAACAAATTATATATGTCAAGGGACAAGTATACCTTAAACAGATGTAAACGTAAAGGTCTATTAACCCCAATCACGAAATTAAAACGTAAATCGCGCCTCTGTTATCCTTGTTAGTGAAAGCTAAAAAAGGAAAAACAAATGCGCGAAATACAAAAACATCATATCGTAGACTTGTTTGTTTGGGTAGATGACATGCTACCAAAACAGCCCACTGGGGTTGGACGCAAATCCAACCTAACAGATAACGAACTACTTACTATTCTCGTCTGGGATGGGCTGACTGAACCACACAAGAACCTATCCTCTGTTTATTCATGGATTGAACGAGAATATTGTGACTACTTTCCGTACCTACCGAAATACCAAAACTTTGTTGCACATGTACACCGT
>CAZSVQ010000077.1:0-1591 GCA_964610345.1 uncultured Candidatus Saccharibacteria bacterium
CCAGAAATGAATTTATATGTTGGGTTGAAAATGCTAAAGTGGTCGAAACTCGACTGAAACGAATCAAAAGAACATGTGAAGAATTATTAGAAGGTAAAAGACGGCCATGCTGCTGGATTGGGTGTATACATCGCCCAGACAAGCCTTTAAGCAAATCCCAAAAATGGATACTTAGTAAATAGACTAGCGATAAGTCGTGATCTGATTCATTTTTTGCATATTTCACACACTTCTTGATCTACAAAACCATATCTCCATACCGTCAGAGCCTTAGAGTTTGGTAGAAATGTCAAATAAAGCCTTAGATCTGCCATCCGCCTCAATACCCATCCTGCTCGGCCGTCAATCACCGTGTTACCCCATAAAATGGTAGCCCATCTAGGCCCCACTGGAATAGCATAAATAGGTTTTTTAGCTTTGTATTCAATCTGAGGTCGATGTTTTGATAATCTTATTAAATTTTTACACACAAAAGATGCGTCATAAATCGCTGTTTGTGCCATGCCGCTAAATTCCGTTGAAGCACAATCTCCGATTACATATATATTATTGTTGGTACATAAATACTTATCGACTTCAACTCGACCAAGCCTTCCAAGTTTAAATATTTTAGGAAACTTCTTAAATAATTTGTTGTTAGTAATTCCAGCTGTCCAAACAACTGTACTTGTCGATATAGATCTATTTGGCAATTCTAAAGTATCAATGGTTTCAGACATTACTGACTTATTAGTTAGTAATTTAACTCCTAATTTTTTTAAACGTACGGTTATTTTTTCAGAAAATTTAGATGGCATCCTGCTCATAATTTTTGATTGAGCCTCAATCAGATCGACCCTGAAGTTCTTGTTTACACCATGTTTTTTACGGACTCGCTTTAAATATGAGGCCAACTCCGCAGAAAGCTCAACGCCGCTCGCCCCCGCACCAACAACTACATAATTACGTTCAATATTATTATTAATTAATTGTTCGTGTATTTCTCTCTTTAACTTCAGAGCTTCATGAATTGTTTTGATACCGTATGAAAACTTGTTAAGCCCTTTTATTCCGTAATATTCTGTAACATTTCCTATCGCCATTATCAGTTTGTCATATTTATAATTTGATCCACTTTCACCAATAACTGAATTTGAAGATGAATCAATATCTGTGATTAAATCTTGAATAACTTCAATATTTTTAGCATATTCAAAAAAATCTTTAAGCGGAATAGTCACCTCAAGTGGTGAACGACCAGTTGCCGATCTATACAAGGCTGCATGATACTCAAAATAATTCTGATCTGAAATTAATTTTACATCAATATTTTTTTTATTTGCTAGTGAAAGCGCAGCCTTGACTCCGCCGAAACCACCGCCAACAATTACAACCCTCACCTAAAACTTCTTTCTTATATTATTCCAAGAATATTCCCAAGTTGCGCGCGTCTTTTTGTGTGGATTAAATATACCCTTAGGATCAAATATATCTTTAACTTTATCAAGTATCGCGAACATTTCTTTTCCATACATTTCTTCCAGCCATGGTCCGCGTATCATACCGTCGTTATGCTCACCACTTATGCTTCCACCATATTTTAAGACAAGTT